>JACDDJ010000457.1 GCA_013817065.1 Acidobacteriota bacterium | reverse complement strand
TTGAAATGAACCGTTGCGTACGAGGGTGATAGTCCAGGTCAGATGGCGGTGCGCATGCCGAGAGTGACGCCAGCGCAGCATCGCTCCCGAGGTATTTCGCTGGTGCCAGGACACACGAGCCCTCGCTCGTCAGCGTCGAAGGCATTCTTGGATCCACTGTAGCGCAGGACCAAGGGACGTGACAAGGTCGTCCCACCGCCCCGTGCCGGAGATCAGACGATCAGCAGTGTGTTGGCGATGGGCCCGAAAGACCGGCGACCGTCTGATCCCGATACCGGCTCGACCCACCGGGCATGCCCGGTCAGCGGGCGGGACCGAGGTTGATGCTGATGGGCAGTTCGAGATGGCATTGATCGCGCGCAGACCGCCGAGGCTCGCGTTCGGCGTGCCGGCTGGTTCGCCGCTGACCACCAGACCCTTCTTGAATAGGCCCACGATCTCCTCTTCGGCGTCGGTCAGACGTCTACGTAGGCCGGCCGCGATGGCAGCATCCGTCCACACGACAAGATGGATGTCCCACACCGGGCTGTACAGCACCACGCCGTCCTCGAAGCCGGGTTCTTCCTGGGTGACGTTCAGCGGATCGCCCTCGCCGAGCAACGCCGACTGCAGTCCCTGACGATCGGGATGATCGCCGAGTGCGCCGACGTGCCTGGATCGTTCGACCCCAGCCCGGGCGCGGCATTCAGGTTTGGCGCCCACGTGGATCCCTCGATGGCCGCCACCAGCTCGATGGACCCTTCCTGGTGGAGATAGAAGATCTCGTCGAACTCATAGAAACCGCGGAACTGGTCCAGGGTCACCTGACGACGACGGTAATCAATTCCCACCAGCGCGTCGTGCGTACCTGATGCGTTGGCGACCTGCGACGCGTTCAGCACGACTCCATCCCCCAGGGTGATCAGCGGGCTGTATTGGGCATCGCCAACCGCGCCAGCCTGGAACTGAGCGGGCGGAAATCCGGTCGGACCCGGCACAACGATGCGCTCGGGGCTGAAGTCGACGGTGCCGTCGAAGTCCAGCACCACCCCTTGTGACTTAAGGCTCGGGCGGGCGGGTGACCGACGGCCGGTCTGGGCATTGACGAAACGCACGTTCTGCACGGCAGCAGTGCCGAGTGCATTGGCGAGCTTGGGCGCGAAGTTCACCCCGAGCCTCTCGGCCTGCTCCTGATTCGACGACTCGGTAACGATGTACCAGACCGGCGCCCCGTTATGCCGTCCCTCATAGAGCGGGAGCGTGATGTCGCCGGTTGTCCGGTCGAGGTGGATAGCGCTGGTGAGGAACAGATCGCCGCTCGGTTGCGTCGCGACGCGACCTGACGCGGTGGTCGCGAGGACCGTCACGGCGGCTAGGTGAGAAGTTTCATGTCGCTGACTCCTTGATGTGTTGTCGCGCCCGCACAGCTTCTTCATGCGCGTGAGGCGCACGTCATGTGCGCGCGTTACGGGGAATGTCGGCGGCCGCGCCTGTTATTCCCGCGAGCGCGCGGATGGGCAAACGGCTCTCGATTCACGCAAGAGCGCGTAGAGGCCCTCTCGCGTCCGGACTCGGACGGTACCAGTCAGAGGTCGCACGCCCATTTCGAAACGGTCACAAAAGTGTCACGGCGACGCCAGAGGCTGTTCCACAGCGCCCGGTACGTTAGTCTTCGCGCAAGACAATGGGAGAGATGCAGCACATCGGTTACGGATCGGTCCGGTGGGGCGAGGTCTTCGAGGGTATCGAGAGCGATGAGTTCAAGGAGCTCGCGCTCCTGGCCGGAGGGGTCTCCGGCACTCCCATCGCGCTGGTAACGCTGATCGACGAGAACCGCCAGTGGTTCACCTCCGTGACCGGGGCGCACCTCACCGCTGGACCCTGGGAGCAGACATTTTGTGCGCACGCGGTGCAGCAGCGAACGGTCTTCGTCGTTCCGGATGCGTTGCAGGACCCCCGATTCGCCACGAACCCGCTGGTTCAGGCCGACCCGTACATCCGGTTCTATGCCGGGGCGCCGCTGCTGGCTGGTGATACCGCCGTTGGTACTCTCTGTGTGATGGATGTGGCTCCGCGTGAGCTGCGGACCGAGGCGGCGGCCAGCCTCCGCGCCCTGGCGAGGCAGGTGGTCATGCAGCTCGAGCTTCGACGCAAGACTCGTGAACTGCTCAGGTTCAATGACGCGTTCGCGTCGGAGGCGCTCGAACGCAGGCGCACCGAAGCGCGTTTGCGGGATAGCGAGCAGGCACTGCGCACCTCGCAGGAGGCCCTGCAGCGCATCGACGCGGAACGTCGGGAGCTGGTGGCTAACATTTCACACGATCTGCGGACACCGCTGACCTCTCTGCAGGGCTACCTGGATACCGTGTTGATCAAGGCCGACACGCTCGACGCTGCCCGACAACGCAAATACCTCGAGCAGGCCTCCACGCAGTCACGACGACTGGCTCGGCTCGTCGACGATCTGTTCGAGCTGGCGCAGCTCGATGACCGGCAGATGCAGCTGAAGGCAGAACCTTTCGAACTGCGGGAGCTGATCTCCGACGTCGTTCAATCGTTCGCCATGGCGGCTGAAGCGAAGGGCATCGTCCTTGGGATGCAGTGCTTCGACCGGTCGGCGGTTGTCGTCGGAGAGGTGCGCCTCATCGAGCGGGTACTCGCCAATCTTCTCGACAACGCCATCCGCCTGACGCCGGAGAGTGGGGCGGTGAGCGTCGCGTGCGAAACGGCGGGTGACCGCGTGGTTGTTCGGGTCACCGACACTGGTCCCGGCATCGCCGTAAAGGACCAGGAGAGAATCTTCGAACGCTTCTACCGCGGTGGTCCATCGGCCCAGTCGGCGTCGAATACAGCCGGACTGGGTCTCTCGAGTGCTCGCCGAATCGTGGCGATGCACGGCGGAGAATTGACGGCCTCGCGGGGCCCTGCCGGGCGTACGGAGTTCGCGTTCTCACTGCCGCGACGAACTGCTGGCGGTGTCGTGACAGAAAAGTGAAGACTGGCGGCCGGATGGGGTCGCGTGCTTGCATGCGCGTCCGGGCATGCCTGGAGCCTTCGCGCGCGTGCCTCTCTCCGCCATGATGAACTCAGAATATGCAACCGGACGCGCCCTCATGACTCATCGCGTGCTCGTCGTCGAGGACGATCCGGACATCGCGCACCTGATCGAACTGCACCTGCGCGATCTGCCGTGTGAAGTGGAAGTGCTCCACGACGGCGCCTCGGCCATCGAGGCCGCTCTCGCGCGGCCATACGACGCCATCGTTCTGGACATCATGCTGCCCCGCGCTGACGGTCTCGCCGTCTGTCAAGCGATCAGGCACCAACGTGTCTACACGCCCATCCTCATGCTGACGGCACGGTCCACGGAACTGGATCGCGTCGTGGGACTCGAGCTCGGCGCCGACGATTACCTGACAAAACCCTTCAGCGTCCCTGAGTTACTGGCCCGCGTGAAGGCCCTGTTCCGGCGCGCTGACGCGTACTCGACACGCGAGGCGCCTCTCCGCGGAGCCGTCCTGACCCTCGACGAGCTCCAGATCGATGTCGACCGGCGGACCGTGCAGCTGGCCGGCGTGCCGGTCGCGCTGACCGCAAAGGAGTTCGACCTTCTGCTGTGTTTTGCCGGACACCCCGGTCGCGTATACACGCGCGCGCAGCTTCTGGACTTGGTGTGGGGCTATTCCCACGACGGATACGGCCACACCGTGAACTCCCACATCAACAGGCTGCGGGCCAAGATCGAGCGGGACCCAGGCGATCCCACGTTTGTCCTCACCGTCTGGGGTGTGGGCTACAAGTTCCGCGACGTGGCGGATGTCTGATCCGATCGCGGATGCATCACCTTCCGGACTTCCCTCGCACCGGCGAGCACTCGTCGGGACCTTGTACGGCAAGCTGGCCACTATCCTGTTCGGTCTCTTTCTCTTGCTGGGTCTGCTCTACACTGCCTGGATCATCCGCACCAGCCAGTTCTATCTCCAGGAAGTCAACCAGAAGCTGAATCTCAATCTCGCCAGGCACCTCGCTGCGGAGCGCATCCTGCTCGATGACGGTCGTATCAACAAAGCCGCGGCCGAGGAGACATTCCGGACGCTGATGGCGATCAATCGCAGCATCGAGATCTACCTTCTCGATCCCGGCGGCCGCATCCTGGCATTTTCCGCCGCGCCGGGGGCCGTCAAACGCGATCACGTCAGCCTCGAGCCGGTGAAGGCGCTGCTCGCTGGAGGGCCTGCGCCAATCTACGGTGACGATCCCCGCAGTGAGACGAGAACAAAGGTCTTCTCGGCGACCGCGCTGACGCGAACGCGGGGCGGGCAACCGGTGGCACCGGATGCGCCCCTCGACGGCTATCTCTACGTGATTCTGGTCGGAGAAGAGTACACCTCCGCGCTGGGGCTGGTGGGGCAGAGCCGAACCCTGCGGGCGAGCGCGTGGGGCGTCGGCATGCTCATCGGGCTTGGCCTGGTGGCGGCGCTTCTGATCGTGCACTGGCTGACCAAGCGGCTGACGTTGCTGGCGCGAGAGATGGAAGCCTTCCGTGCGAGTGGATTCTCGGAGGCTCCGGCGC
>JACDDJ010000456.1 GCA_013817065.1 Acidobacteriota bacterium | reverse complement strand
CGCCGGTTTCTGGTCCTTTTCAGCCTCTGTTTAATCGTCCCGGCGGCGGGGTATGCCCAGGACCCGCTCGGCGAAGCCCGCCGGCTGTATAACGGCGGGCAATACGAGGCGGCTGAACGCGCGGCGCGGCTGGCCCTTGCGAATCCGGGCACGGCAAACGGCGCGCGGGTTGTCCTCGGACGAGCGCAACTCGAGCGGTATCGCGAGACGGATGCGCCTGCCGAACTTGCCGAAGCCCGCGCTGCGCTGCGCGAGGTCGACCCGAGAACACTCGATCCACGCGAGCGCGTCGAGCTCACCATCGGTCTCGCCGAAGCACTGTTCCTGGAAGACCGCTTCGCGTCCGCCGCGGAGATCTTCGCCGCGGCTCTGGAAGCCTCGCGGACACTCGGGACGGTCGCCTACGAGCGGGTCCTCGACTGGTGGGCGACCTCGCTCGACCGGCATGCGCAACTCCTCAGGGCCCCCGACCGAGAAGCGATCGACCGGCGCATCAGCGAACGGATGCAGGCGGAGTTGGCGCAGGCGCCAGGCTCCTCGACGGCGAACTACTGGGCGGTCGCCTCAGTTCGTAACATCGGGGACGTCGACGCGGCCTGGAACGCCGCGATGGCGGCCTGGGTTCGCGCCGGGCTCGCCCCCGATCGCGGCGTCACGCTCCGTTCGGACCTTGACCGCATGGTCGTCGACGGCATCATCCCCGATCGAGCCGCGCGTCTCGAACTGAAGGATCCCACCGCCGCCGCGGCCGGCATGCTCAGTGAGTGGGAATTGTTCAAGTCGAACTGGACGCGCAAATAGTCCCAGCTTGTCACGCGCCTGGTCAGTGCGCCTCTTTCCAGTTTTCCCCGATCCCTACGTCCACCGTCAGTGGGACCTTGAGCGCGACCGCGCCTTCCATGTGCTCGCGGACGAGCGCGGCGGTTTCGTCTGCAGCTTCGCGCGGCGCTTCGAACAGGAGTTCGTCGTGGACGGTCAGGATCATGCGCGCCCGTCCGCCGGCAACTTGCGGCAGCGCCGCATGGACGTCGATCATCGCTTTCTTCAGGATGTCGGCGGCGGTTCCCTGGATGGGCAGATTCACGGCCACACGCTCTGCGGCGCCGCGAATCTGACCGTTGCGGCTGGTCAGCTCCGGCACCAGTCGTCTTCGCCCGAACATCGTCTTCACCACGCCGGTGTCACGAGCCGTCACGAGCAACTGGTCGATGAAGCCGCGAACCGAGGGGAAGCCGGCGAAGTATGCGTCGATGAAATCCTGCGCCTCCTGGCGGGAGACGCCGATGTCTTTGGCCAGCGTGAACGCCTGCTTCCCGTAGAGGAGCGCGTAGTTGATGATCTTGGCGCGGCGCCGTAATTCGTGCGCGCTCAACCCGCTCACACTTCCGAACACCTTGGCGGCGGTGCGGTCATGGATGTCTTCGTTACGGCTGAAGGCGTCGAGGAGGGTCTGCTCATCCGATAGATGCGCCAGGACGCGCAGTTCGATCTGCGAGTAGTCGGCCGAGATGAGCACGTGGCCGGGTTCGGCGACAAACGCGCCGCGGATCTCGCGGCCTACCTCGGTCCGGATCGGGATGTTCTGGAGGTTCGGGTCACTGCTGCTCAACCGTCCCGTTGCCGCGATCGCCTGGTTGAAGCAGGTATGCACGCGGCCGGTTTGCGGGTCCACCAGCTCCGGCAAGGCGTCGATGTAGGTGCCCTTCAGCTTCATCAGCCCGCGCCACTCGAGAATCAAGCCGGGCAGGTCGTGCGTGAGCGCCAGCTCCTCGAGAACTTCAAAGGCGGTTGACTGCGCCTTGGTCTTGGTCGTCCGGCGGATGGTCTCGGTCTTCATCCCGAGCTTGTCGAAGAGGATCTCCGACAGCTTCTTCGGCGAGTTGATGTTGAACTCCTCGCCGGCCTGCTCATAGATGCCGGCGGCCAGCCGCGACAACTCGAGCTCGACCTTGCCCGCCTGCGCGGCGAGCTCGGCGGTGTCGACGCGGATCCCGGCCCGTTCGATCGCGGCGAGAACCGGTACGAGAGGCAGTTCGAGGGTTTCGTACAGCTCCTCGAGTTGCTCCTGCCTGAGGAGATCGCGCAATGTGCTCGACATCTGCAGCGCCAGGTCGGCCCGCTCACCGGCAAACCCGCGCGCTCGCTCCAGGGGAACCTGTCTGAAGGGCGTCGCTTTCGCACCGCGTCCGCAGAGGTCCTCTTCCTTCAGGGCTTTGTAGCCGGCGTGTTCGAGCGCAAGATCCTCGAGCGGATGCGCCGAGCGGGTCGCATCGAGTAGATAGCTGGCCAGCATCGTGTCGGTCTCGATGCCGTTCAGAGTGACGCCGTGGCGCCCGAGCACGATGGCGTCGAACTTGAGGTCGTGGCCGACCTTCGGTATCGACGCGTCTTCAAGGACTCCCTTGAGGAGTTGCAGCGCAACATGACCGTCAACCCCTGCTGCGGCAGCGTCCTCGTCGTTGCCATCGAACAGTCCGCCGCCGTGGGCGACGGGCCCCTCGACGAACGGCACATAACGCGCCCGTCGCGGCGCGGATGAAAAGGAGATCCCCGCGATGCCGGCTCGCATCGCGGCGGGCTGGTCGGGAAGCACACGCAGCGCAAAACGCCTGCTCGCCTGGAGCTCCGTCACCAGTTCCCGGACACCGTCGAGCGACGTCACCACCTGGTAATCGCTTCCAGCGGTTTCCGCGGTCGGGGCGAACTCCATCACCAGCGAACGGAAGCCAAGCTTCTGGAACAGCTCGAAGCATGCCGCCTGGTTGGCGCCGCGGTAGCGGACGGCGGCAGCATCGAATGCAATCGGCACGTCGGTGCGAATGCGCGCGAGCTCACGGCTCTGGCGCGCATCGTCGGCATGGTTCAGCAGTCCCTCGCGGTAACGCTTGTTCGAGATCTCCGATGCCTTCGCCAGCAGCTCGTCGAGGTTGCCGTAGGTCGCAATGAGATCGCGTGCACCCTTCTCGCCGATCCCGGGGACTCCCTTGATGTTGTCGATCGAGTCACCCATCAAAGCGAGGACGTCCACGACCTGGTTCGGTGCGACGCCGAACTTCTCGAGGACCCCCTGCTCGTCGTACCAGGTGCCTTCTTCCTTCGGGTTGTAAACCTTCAAGCCGTCGTGTACCAGCTGGAAGAAGTCCTTGTCGCCGGTCACGATCGCGACTTCGAAGCCGCGGTCGATTGCCTGTTTGGCCAGTGCACCGATTACATCGTCGGCTTCGAATCGCTCGTAGGTAAGGATCGGAACGCCGAGCGCTTCGCAGGCCTCGTGCACCCACGGGATCTGCTCGGCGAGGTCCGGCGGCATCGGGGCGCGGTTCGCCTTGTAGTCGGTTGCCATCTCCGAACGGAAGGTCTTGCCGGGAAGATCGAACGATGCGGCGAGGTACTCCGGCTGGTGATCCTCAATGAGCTTCCGCAGCATGGTGACGAAAATGTACACGGCATGCGTGGTCTTGCCGCCAGGGCCGCTCAGACCCGCGCCGCGCATCGCGTGATACGCGCGATACATCTGCGAGCTGCCGTCGATGAGGAACAGGCGCGGCGATTCGGGCATGAATCCACGATATCATTCGGACCGTGCGCATTCGGTTGACCGCGGGCCTGCTCGCGGTGTTCCTCGTAGCCGCTGCCGGCTGCCGCGGCGGGTTCCTCGGCAAGCAATACGAATACGAAGAGGATTTGACGCTCGACATCGACGGATCGGCCGTCATCGTCGTCAATTCATCGCTTGCGGCACTGGCTGCCCTCCGCGGTCTTCCCGTTCCCACCGACAGCGCGGAGCGTCTCGATCGAGACCAGATTCGCGCACTGTTTGAGAGTCCGGTTTCCAGTGTGACTCGCGTCAGCCGCGCCTGGCGCCGCAACGGGCGACGGTTCGTGCAGATCCGGGTCGAGGTCCCGGATATCCGCCGCTTGGGCGAGGCGGCGCCCTTTGCGTGGTCGAAGTACGAATTCGGTGCCGACCAGGAGAAGCACGTCTACCGGCAGATTGTTGGCGCCTCGGCGCTGCAACCCGGAACGCTCAAAAACTACGGGTGGGACGGCAGTGAGATCGTCGCCTTCCGGCTGCACCTGCCGTCGAAGATCATCTATCAGAACGCACGCGACCTCGAGACCAACGAACCCGCACACGCCAGTCGCGGCAACATCGTGGCGTGGGAGCAGCAGCTCACGGATCGCCTCGACGGACGCCAGGTCGACATCCACGTTGAGATGGAGAGCCAGTCGATCCTGTATCGAACGCTCTGGCTGTTCGGCGCCGCGTTCCTCGCCGCGCTCCTGGTGCTCGCGTTCTTGATCTGGTGGACGATGAGGCGCGGCCGGGATCAGGACGAGCCGGCAGCGAGCACGCCTTAGCGCAATTCCGACTCGGTCCTGAGCGCACAGGTCACGCTGCGTTCCCCTTTGCCGGCAGCCAGGGATCGCGCCAGCGCGCGGTCCACTTCCGTTGGCACGCTTCCCATCAGCGTCACGTAGCCGTTCTCCACGATGATGTGAATTGGTGGACGCGGCATTGCGGCGTACCGGAAGAATGCGGAGTTCCCGTAGAT
>JACDDJ010000455.1 GCA_013817065.1 Acidobacteriota bacterium | reverse complement strand
TCTCAACAGAGTGACCGAAGGTTGGGAATTTTTTGGACGCCACCGGTATTACCCTATTGAGGAAGCGATAGCAGCTTCTGAGGGCCGGTCGCAAGGCCGTGGACCCTGGATAGGTAGTGAGCTGGATCAGGTAGTGAGAACGAGGCAGTTATGCACAGACGGACGTTTCTCGCGGTGTTGAGCTCGGCTCCCGTCGCGCTCGCGGGTGCGGCCGGTGCCGACGAACCATCCCAGACACGCTCTACCGATCCACCCGCATTCGAAGTGACGAAGACCGACGCCGAGTGGCGTAAGGTCTTGACGAAAGACCAGTATCGAGTGCTGCGGAAACACGACACCGAGCGGCCCGGCTCCAGTCCGCTCTATGCCGAACATCGTCCCGGGATGTTTCACTGCGCGGGCTGCGACCTGCCGCTCTACGCGTCGCAGACGAAGTTCGACAGTCGAACCGGGTGGCCGAGCTTCACGGCGCCATTGCCGAACGCCATCGGTACCTCGGTCGACCGGAGTCTGTTCGGTGAGCGGACCGAGGTCCACTGTCGGCGCTGCGGCGGGCATCTCGGCCACGTCTTCGACGACGGGCCGCGGCCGACGGGGAAGCGGTATTGCATGAACGGCGCAGCCCTGATCTTCAAACCACAGGGAGCGTGATCAGATGACTCGATCCTCTCGATTGATTGTCGCCCTCACCATCGGCTTCAGTGCCGCGTTTGCGGCACCGGCCGCGACGCAGCCTGAAACGACGGCTCGGACCGAAACCGCAATGTTCGCCGCGGGTTGCTTCTGGTGCGTCGAGGAGGCGTTCGACAAGGTGGCGGGTGTGATTACGACGACGTCCGGATTCACGGCCGGGCACACACCGAACCCCACCTACGACCAGGTGTCGTCCGGAGGCACGGGGCACACTGAAGCGGTTCAAGTGACGTACGATCCGGCCAAGGTCACCTACGAAACGTTGCTGGAGACGTTCTGGCGCAACGTCGATGCCGTGGATGCGGGGGGGCAGTTCTGCGATCGCGGGCCCGAGTACCGCTCGGGCATTTACGTGCACTCGCCGGCGCAGCGGCAGCTGGCGGAAGCGTCGAAGGCGCAGATCGCCTCACAGCTCGGCAAGCCCATCGCGACCGAGATTGCGCCGGCCGGCGCCTTCTTCGCGGCCGAGGCGTATCACCAGGACTACTACAAGAAGAACCCGGTGCGGTACAAGGTCTACAAGTGGAACTGCGGACGCGCGCAGCGTCTGGAAGCGCTTTGGGGCAAGACTGACTAGATGGGAGCGCTGAGGGGGGAGCGTGCATGCGCGTCCGTGACCTGATCCGCGGGAGCCTGATGCTGGCTGCCGCGGCCGCGGTACTCGTACTGGAGCGCCGGCACCGGGCGCGCCCGTATGTGGAACCCCAGTCGACGCACCTCGCGAGGAACCTGGCCGTCGCCGGCATCGCCGCCGTGACCGTGCAGTTGCTGGAGGCGCCCGTCGTCCTGCCCCTGGCCCGGGCGGTCGCCCGACGTCGGTGGGGGCTGTCCTACGCCATCGGGGGGCCGCCGTGGCTGCGCGGTGTCCTCGCCGTCCTTCTGCTCGACTACACGCTGTATCTCTGGCACATCGTGGCGCACCGGGTGCCGTGGCTGTGGCGCTTCCACCTCGTCCACCATGTCGACCTCGATGTCGATGCGACCACCGGGCTCCGGTTCCATGCCGGCGAGCTCGCCGCCTCGATCCCGTGGCGCGCCGCCCAGATCATCGTTCTGGGCGTGTCACCCACGACGCTCACCGTCTGGCAGAGTCTCACCCTGATGTCGGTCCTCTTTCATCATTCGAATACACGGTTGAATGACCGCCTGGAGCGGGCGCTGTCGTGGATCGTCACGACGCCGCGGATGCACGCGATTCATCACTCGGTGAATCCGGCACAGCTGCAGTCGAACTTCTCGAGCGGCCTCGCGGTTTGGGACCGGCTCCATCGCACCGCGCGTTTCGATGCCGCCGCCGGCGACGTGGCGGTCGGCGTGCGAGGATTTCTCGACCCGGGCGAGGTCTCGCTGCCGCGCGTCCTCGGCTTGCCGTTCGAGGCTGCGGTCAGGGCAGCAGGCGCCACGCCAGCACCGCCCGTTGCACGGTCGTGATCGCGAGCGCCGCGACCCAGACCCACACGAGCCACGGCCGGGCCCCGGGGCCCGGCGTCGTCCTTGCACCAGCTCTCCGGATCGAGGAGGAGGTGAACAATGAAAGCAGCTCGAGTACGGATCTCAACTATCACTGCCGTTTCCCTGGCGATGTTCGCGGCCGGGTGCAACCGCTCCGAGCCGGCGGAAACAACCATGGTACCGACCGCCCAGTCGCCCGCCACGTCGCCGATGTACGAAACGGAAGAGGCGCGAAGCGACAGTGGCATCACGACCGCCGTCCAGGCCAGGTATTACGGGGATGATACGGTCCGCAGCCACAACGTCGATGTGACGGCAAACGCGGGGGTCGTCACGCTCCGCGGAACGGTCGAGTCCGATGCCAGCCGGCAGCAGGCTCAGCGGCTGGCCGAAGGCGTCCAGGGCGTCACGAGCGTAGACAACCGGCTCCAGGTCGCAACCGCCGAGCGTCCGGCCGCCACAACCGGTACCGGTCCAGCGCTGCGCTCGGCCGAGGATGGTAATCGGGTCGATGGCGGATGGTTGACGACCAAGATACAAGCCCAGTACTACACGAATCCCGGCCTGAGGCCGTGGAACATCGACGTCACCAGTTCCAGCGACGGCGTGGTGACGCTGCGCGGCGAAATCGACAACGCTGCCGATCGGCAGCAGGCCGTAACGATCGCGCGGAACACCGAAGGCGTCACACGCGTCGAGGACAACCTGAGAGTGCGCGGCACGGACACCGCCGCCAGCGCTACGGATACCTCGTCGGCCACCGTAACGCAACCGGACGGCTGGATCACCGCGAAGATCCAGGCCAAGTACTTCATGGATGGCGATGTGAAGGGGCACGAGATCGACGTGGATACCACCAACGGCGTCGTCACCCTCACAGGGGCGGTTGAGTCCGACTCCGCGCGACGCCAGGCCGAGGCGCTGGCGCGCAATACCGACGGCGTCCGCACCGTGCAGAATCAGTTGACGACAAAGCCGGCCGCCGAACCGGTGCCGCCGCTGCCGGAGGCGCGCGAGACGGGGCGCGACGCCGGTGCGAAGATCGAGGATGCGTTGATTACGACGAAAATCCAGTCGAAGTACTTCCTCAATGGCGACGTCAAGGGACACGAGATCAACGTCGATACCCGCAACGGCGTCGTCACGCTGAAGGGGTCGGTCGAGAACGAGGCTCAGAAGAAGGAAGCCGAGGAGATCGCCAGAATGACCGACGGAGTCACCAAGGTCCTCAACGCGTTGACGATTGGAGTGAAGCGCTAGAACCGCAACGGCCCCCACCGAAAGGCCCGATGCCAACCGAGGCAGGCTCCCCACAGGGTAAACAGCGGTCAGGTATTCCGGTCCGTTCGCCGCGGTGCCGCTGGCGGCGGGGGAGCGCCTCGTGTCGTCCCGTCTGGTGGAAGTGGAAACTGCGCGAGCGGTCGATCGCGCACGGCTGCTCGGCCACCTCGACGATCGGACGGCGCGAGGAAGCGCGCGGAACTCGCCGAGGTCCTGAAGCGGATCGATCTGGTCGCAATCGACGATTCGTCATCGGGCGGGCTCGAGACCCGTTCGGTGAATTTGCGCGCTAGATGCGATCCACGTCGCGACCGGGGAACTTCTCCGTGCCGAGGCCGAAGGCGAGTCGCTGGAATTCTGGACACCGCTTCGCCGTCCCTGCCAACCTTGTCGAAGTCTCACGCTGAAGACCGAGTCCTTGCCGCCGCCGGCACCCTCACTGAGCGCGCCGATGGCGGTGAAGTCGCTGAAGGCGAGCCGCTGTTCGTCGGCAAAGGGTTGCCGCTCTGCGATGACGGCGTCACCGGTCTCCATGATCACGCTGTTCGCTGCCGCCGACTATTAGCCTGGATCTCATGTCGCCTCCGGAATCGAAATGGGTCGCAGCGTTTCAACCAGGGCCCACGAGTGCGCCGGCGCAGGCTGACGCAGCCTTTCGGATACGCGACAACGCGTTCCGGTTCCTGTGGTCATTACCGGGAGACGCACGTACCTGCTTGCCGATTAACGCGGCGGGTTTTCGCCAGGGATATCGCTCGAAAAATAAAGACCATCACACCAGATCGTCGTCGCGCGCCGCAGCGATTCTCTGGCTGTCGCGCCAGAAGTTCGCCGAGTAGCTCACCCGAATGAAGCGCCGGGTTTCAGCTTGACCTTGGGAACAACGCCGGTTCGTCTCGAATCAATCTACTGCTCCGTTCAGTGCAAGATCTGGTAGCTTGAGGCCGCGCTGAATTCGCTGCCGATCGCCGACTTTGCCAACGCGACGCCAGGAAGGGGAGGGGCTTGGTCGGCCTGCGCGGGGCTTTCGTTGGAGACGTCATGGGCGACGAGTTCTGGAGGATCGATTGGACTGGCATGTTCACACCAACGAACTCGTTATTGGAGTTGGCGGTGCGGGCCTCGATCATGTAC
>JACDDJ010000454.1 GCA_013817065.1 Acidobacteriota bacterium | reverse complement strand
CACCGTGCCGCCGGTGGCGGTCGGATCGATGCGCATCACTTTGCCCTGGATGACGCCGTTGCGGGTATCGACCTCGGCCATCTGGCCGATGCGAATGTCCTTTGTCTGTGTTTCCGCGATCCGGACCTCCGCCTTCAGGCGGGTGGGATCGGCGACGCGGGCCAGGTTAGTGCCGGGCCCGACCTGCTGACCCACTTCGACGGGTACCTGCGACAGCACTCCGGCCATGCCGGCCTTGACCTTCAGATCGTCCAGTTCACGGAGCCGGAGCTGATACTGGGCGCTGCGCTGCGCGACCTCGGCTTGCTGCGGTGCCAGCTGCGATTTGACGCCATTCTTGGCGTTCTCGAGCTGCTTCTGTGAGATGGCCAGGCGGTTCTTCAGGTCGACGACGTTCGACCGGAGCTGCTTGACCTGCAGTTCGGCGACGAGCCCTTCCTTGAGCAGGGTCTCCTGCGACTCGAGGTTCAACTTGGCGTTGTTGTAACTGGTTTCGACGCTGGCGAGCTCGGCCTCTTGCGTCAGGATTGTGCGCTCGAGGTCGGCCTTGCGATTTTCGTACGCGGCAAGTGCCGACTGGTGGCCGAGTTGAGCGTCCTGAACGGCCTGCTGCAGCTGGGGATTGCTCAGTTCGAGAATGATGCTGTCTTTCGTGACTTCGGCGCCGGGGCGGAGGAGGATTCGTTCGACTCGGCCCTGCGTCGTGGTGTTGATCCAGCGGATGTCTTCGGGCACCAGTGTGCCGGATCCGCGGACAAGGCGCAGCATCGGTCCACGCTTCACGGTATCGACCCACACGGCGGCGCGCTCGACGCCGGGCGCGGCGGGCTTGAGTTTAGACACAACGACAGTGACGCCCCCGATGGCGACGATAGCGACCGTCGCGAAGATAACGCGCCGGATTTTCTTTCTCTTCGCAACTGTTGCGGGACGTGCAATATCGACCATGTGCTGCCTCTGGCTTGAATCCGGGGAGCGGGATACACCCGGTCAATCCAGCTTAACCAAATGAGGTGCCACGACCGACGACGGCTGACATCCCTTTAGTTTCAACTAGTTAGAGTCTGTATCCCGACCAGGGCTTGGAACCGGCTGCCCGGCAGCGACCGCCTCCGTCCCAGATTCGAACAGCCGCAAACGGTGGGTCGAACCGGTTTCCCTGTTCGGGATCGTGCAATTGGACGAGAGACGTGACGTTCTGGTTTAGAACTATTTGGGCCAGTGCGTGCCATCCCTCCCGCAATCGGCGACGGCACGCGGAATGCGAGCATCGGTGAACGTATGGCGGAGTTCAGCGACAGACTCGTAGGCGAATTGATCGATGCCGTGAAGGCAGCACTGAAAAAAGAGGGATCTGAGCGGCTTCGGGATGTCTATCTGATTGGGGACATCGACAAGGACACGGCGCGCGCCTCGATCGAGCGCATTCGGGAACTGGCAAATGACGGCCCAGGCCCGATCAACCTTTACCTCAACACGGCAGGTGGCAACGTTACGGACGGGCTGGCGCTGCACGACGCGATTCAGCAGATCGTCACGCAAGGCGTCGAGATCGCGGTCGTGGTGCAGGGGATGGCGTATTCGATGGGATCGATCGTGCTGCAGGCTGCCAGCCCCGGCAAGCGGTTCTGCTTCCCACACTCGTGGATCATGATCCACGAGCCTGCGAAATGGGCCGGGTGGCAATCGACGACGGCGGCGGCGCAACACCTCGACCGCTTGAAGCAAATGCAGAGCCAGATCTACAGGATCCTGTCGGCGCGCTCAGGCAAGCAGCTGCGGCAGATCATCCGGGACACCAAGCGAACAGACTTCTATCTCGATGCGTCGAGGGCGCTCGAGTACGGCCTCGTCGACCAGGTGCTCGGCGTGACGCACGCGTCCACGCCGATTCTTTCGGAAGCCACCCCGCAGTCTGTGACCGAGCCCGGCGCGGAACCGCGCCAGTCGGAGGCCGCGGCCGTAGCCACGAACTCATGAGAGGCCCGGCCGACGCGTACCCTTTTCCGACCTTCTCGGCACCGGTGCGTTTCGGCATGGCGCTCCTCATGCTGCTGGCCGTCGTCCTGATCGATCGCCCTGCCGGTGCCCTGATCGACTATGGCGGTCACCTGATCCTGCTCGCCACGGCGGTCATGGCGACGGCGCTGTTCGCGGGGACCGGACCAGCGCTGGCCGCTACGGTCGTCGCTGCCGTCCTCGGCGCTCGACACGACACCGGAACGATCGATGCCGCGAGCTCAATGCACATCGCGCTGTTCCTCGTCCACGGCCTGCTCGTCACGGCCGTTGTCGCGGAACTCCGGCGGGCGCGCCGCGATTCTGAGGTGCGCGCGCAGGAGGCGCAGGCCGCCAAGGAAGACGGCGAGAACGCTCACCGCATGAAGGACGAGTTCCTCTCGACCATCTCGCACGAGTTGCGCACGCCGCTCAATGCCGTCCTCGGCTGGGTCCATCTGCTCAGGACCGGCAAGCTGGATCAGCCCACAGCAGCGCGCGGACTCGAGTCGATCGATCGCAACATCCGTCTCCAGGCACAGTTGACGACCGACCTGCTCGATGTCTCCAAGGCCCTGACCGGCAGGCTCCATGTCGACATGCGTCCGACGCTGCTGGACGAGGCGGTGGGGCAGGCGGTCATGGCCGCGACACCAGCGGCGACGACGAAGGGCGTGAAGATCGAGGTCGCGCTGAGTGACGCCGGCGTCGCCGTCCTCGGCGATCCTACGCGCCTGCGCCAGATCGCCTGGCAGCTGCTCGCCAATGCGATCAAGTTCTCGCCGCGCGGCGGCACCGTCGAGATCGCCGCCGATGCCTTCGGCAATGATGCGCGATTGATCGTCCGTGACAGCGGCCGCGGCATCGATCCCGACTTTCTCCCGAAGGTGTTCGAGCGCTTCACCCAGGCGGATTCGTCCCCGACGCGCGCCGCTGGCGGCCTCGGTGTGGGATTGGCCCTGGTGCACGAGCTGGTCGCGCTTCACGGTGGCGAGATCGAAGCGCGCAATCGCGAGGACGGCCGCGGCGCGATCTTCATGGCGCGCTTGCCGCTCCAGCCTCGCGACAGTGTGCCGCGCTCAGCCCCGGTTCGCACGACGCCGCAGATGGGCAATGCGCCGTTCCTCCAGGGCCTGCGCGTCCTCGTGTTAGACCAGGAGCCGGAAGGCCGCGACCTGCTGCGCACCGTTCTCCAGCACCGCGGGGCTTCGGTGCAGACCGTCAGCTCGGTTGCTGAGGCCCTGCACTGTCTCGAAGCCTGGCGGCCTGACGTGCTCGTCAGCGATAGCGTGTCGCCGGAACACGACTTCTACGCGCTGGTGGGAAAAGTGCAGACGCTCGATGCCGAGCGCGGCGGACGTATACCGGCCGTCGCCCTGACCAGCGTCTCCCGGACCGACGAAAGGCTGCGCGGCATGCTGGCCGACGTTCAGCGCGACGTCCCGAAACCGGTGGAACCGTCGGTCCTCACCAGTGAGATCGCCAGGCTCACGGGTCGCGAGCGTCGCCGGGAGCAGCGATAGAGGATGAGTGTCACTACGCAGCGCCGGCTGCCGTGTGGCGTCGAACTACAGGCGGGTGGGGTGCACGCGCGGGTGTGGGCGCCGGCGTGCAGGCGAGTCGATCTCGTAGTCGAGGGCTCCGGCAAACGCCATCCGCTCGTCGGCGAACCCGACGGCCATTACTCAGCCTTCATCGAAGGTCTCGGCGCCGGCACGCAGTATCGGTTCCTGCTCGACGACGATCGCCTTCGAGCCGACCCGTGTTCGCGGTACCAGCCAGATGGACCACACGGCGTGTCCGAAGTGGTCGACGCCTGGCGCTTCGCCTGGACGGATGCAGGCTGGCACGGCATCGGCCGCGAAGGCCAGGTGATCTACGAGATGCACGTCGGTACGTTCACGCCCGGGCGGACGTGGCGCTCCGCGGCCGACCAGTTGTCGTACCTCGCGGACCTCGGCATCACGGTGATCGAGATGATGCCGGTCAGTGACTTTCCCGGCCGGTTCGGCTGGGGCTACGACGGGGTCTGTCTTTACGCGCCGTGCCGACTGTATGGCACGCCGGACGATCTGCGGAATTTCATCGACCGGGCGCATGCGCTCGGCATCGGCGTCATTCTCGACGTCGTCTACAACCATCTCGGACCGGACGGCAACTACCTCGCGGAGTTCTCGCCCGACTACTTCACCGACAAGTACAAGAACGACTGGGGTCGTGCCGTGAACTTCGAAGGGCCGGCGGCGGCGCGCGAGTTCTTCGTCGCCAACGCCGGTTACTGGATCGACGAATTCCACTTCGACGGATTACGGCTTGACGCCACCCAGAACATCCAGGACGGGTCGGGCGAGCACGTTCTTCAATCGATCGTCACGCGGGTGCGGGCAGCCGCCGGCGGCCGGCGGACTTATGTGGTCGGCGAAAGCGAGTCGCAGGATTCGCGGCTGGTACGCTCGACGACCGAAGGCGGTTTCGGACTCGACGCCCTCTGGAACGACGACTTCCACCACACCGCGGTGGTCGCGCTGACCGGCCGGCGGCAGGCGTACTACCACGACTACAAGGG
>JACDDJ010000453.1 GCA_013817065.1 Acidobacteriota bacterium | reverse complement strand
AGCAGGCTGGGCGTGGCCGCGGCCTATCTGGGGTGTGTGGGAAGCGATAGCGAGGGGGAGCACCACCGGGAGATCCTGATGGCTGAGGGGGTCGATACCGACCGCGTCATCACCTCACGCACCGGCGCGCGCACGAGTACGGTCATGGGGTTTGTGGAGCCCGGCGGGGCCAGACAGCTCTATTTCCACGGCGGTGCGTCGGACGAGCTCACGCCGGAGGATCTGACCGGAGCGCGTCTTGACGGCATCGACTGCGTCCACCTCTGCACGCTCGGGCCGGAGTTTGCCGAACGGCTCATCGACCTCGGTCGGAGCGCCGGCCGCAAGATTGTCGTCTCCTTTGACCCCGGCTGCCTCGGGATCGCCGGCGAGCGCCTGCACCGCGTGCGCGCACTCGCGCCTGATGTCGACATGTTGTTCGTGAACGCTCTCGAGTTCAGTGCACTCTATCCGGACGTCGCGCCAGCGGAGGTGCACACGCTGCCTCCGCTCGAGTTGCCCGCGCGAATGGCGATCAAGTTGGGGGAGCGTGGGGCGTACTTGTATAGCCGTGAGCAGGGGGTGACGTATCACCCGGCGTTCGCCGTCGACGCGGTCGACTCGACCGGCGCGGGTGACGCGTTTGCGGCGGGATGTCTCGCCGGCACCTCCCGAGGCTATGCCCTGGCGCGTCTGGGGCCATTCGCCAACGCCGTGGCCGCGCTCGTCACCCGGCAGTACGGCTGCCGGCCTGGACTCCCCACCATGGCGCAGGTGGACTCGTTCCTCGAGACGCAGGGTGGGCGCGCGACATCAGCCGCCAGCCTGGTTGAGTGAGTGTTCGTTACACGAAACGCGCAGTGGCGAAGTGAGTGAGCTCGCCCGCACAGCGTGTTGACAGCCAACGTCGAGCTCCATCACAGCACCGCGAGGCCATCGCGCTGGCCATCCATTTGGTTGTGCTTATCGACCGCGTCGGCAGGACGAGAACAGTCACCGACGTGGCCTTCGTCGTCGGCTGCGACTGCAACGAAAGTGGAAATTGGCTGGGTGTTAGGGACGGAATTCGCAACTGGGCAGCACGACCGACGAAGAAGATGACACGACGAGCAAAGGGACATGCCGCGCTCAAACGGGCCGCTTGATGAGGTCGGCTTCAATGGCTCCGCGGACATCGAACCAGATTGGGTAGGTCTCCGGCGGCATGTGCTGACTCATGAACACCATGTTGCCGCCGCGCGCCGGCTCGATCATCCACAACGTGCCGGCCGCCCCACCCCAACTGAGCGCCCCGGCCGAACCAGCACGATGATCGCCGCCCTTCAGGGTCACTCGCATGCCGGCGCCAAAGCCGCCTCCGTCGTACGCGACTCCCGCAGGTAACAAATTCGAGCAGGCGAGCCTTACCGTGTCGGGGCGCAGGATCTGAACGCCCTCGAGCCTGCCGTTGCCAAGCAGCATCGCGCCGAACCGAGCGAAATCGCGCGCCGTCGAGACGAGGCCGGCGCCGCCAGCGGGCAGCGTCGACGGCTTCGACCAGGCGCTCGAATCACGAGCATCGGTGGGTTGCAGCCCGCCTGGCGTGACGTTGTAGTTCGTCGTGAGTCGCGAAACGTGATCGGTCGAAACTTGAAAGCCCGTCGACGTCATCTGCAAGGGCTCGAAGATACGCTCGCGAAAGTACGCCGCCAGCGGTTTGCCGCTAACCCGCTCGATCACGAGTCCCATCACGTCCAGCCCGACCGAATACTGATACGTTGTGCCTGGCTCCGAAATCAGCGGCAGTTCGGCGAGCCGTTCGATCATGTCCTCCAGACCATTCGCTTGCGGTCCGTATCCTGGGCGATTGAGCCGCGTGCCATAGTTGCCTGGCGTGATTCCGCGCGCGCGATACGCGGACGGAACCGCGTCCGCTCCCGATAACGGCGTCCAGTACGCCAGACCTGACGTGTGCGTCAGCAAATGGCGCATCGTCATCACCTTTGTCGCGGGCCGCGAGTCGAGGCTCGTTCTGGGATTGACGGCCACGCGAAGCGACCGCCATTCGGGAATCACGTCAGCCACCGGCTGATCGAGCCGTAGCTTGCCGGCTTCGACGAGCATCATGGCGGCAATGCCGGTCACGGGCTTCGACATCGAGTAGATCCGGCAGATGCTGCTCTCGTCGAATGGTGCCGACGCATCGAGCGCAATTCGACCGGCTCCGAGATATGCGAGAGGAGAGCCTCCGTACGAGACGGCTGCAGCCGCACCGGCAAGCTTGCCCGAGATCACGTACTCATCGAGAAGCTTCTGGAGGGCGGGCCAGCGATGTTCCGCGGCGGATTGCCTGGCCGCCGAGAGCCGCTGGAGCCCAGAGAGACCCACAGCTATAGCCGTGAGAAAGGTGCGCCGATGCATGGTTACCGTAGACTACACCCGCTGATCGGCGGAGCTTCATGCCCATTGAGTTCCAGTAAGGCGACGCGCACCATCGCTTTCACCGGTCTCCGTGCTGTCGGCCGACGACGCCGCGCTGGACAGACTGGCCTGACTCTGTTTGATGAGCTGGCGGGGAGTCAGGGATTCGGATTCGCATTTCAGGCGCGCCCGAGGGACCGCGCGTGAGGCTGGCAGCGACTTGCTCTCGATCAGCTAAGCCCGAGATCAGGGTAGGACGCAGGGTCGATGTGGAACCGGAGGCCGGTTTTTCGGGCGAATACTTTGTCATCCCGCGTACCCCGCGACCGTTCTTGCGATCCGGACAACCTTGCCCGTCAGCTCTGGCTCCGGCATCGTGTCGGCGAGCTCGAGCGACGTGTCCCGCAACAAACCGCCCTCGATCAATCGTACCGGACTGGCCGCCCTCACCGCTGTCTTAGAATGGCGGGACAGGAAGAACGAGCACAATCGAAAAGGCCCACGGGGAGGCATTGTCGAGATAACGTCCACCATTTGTGCGGTCGCCGGCCTTGGGCAAGCCAGTCGCGACGTAATCGAGCGAGCCCTCCAGCTCAACCCCGCGGAGCCAGCGACCCTCGGGTAGCCATTGAACACCGACACACTTGTGTCCAGTTCGAAATTCAGCTTGTGCGTGTACGCGCGGCGGTCGGTCGGCCTCCTGGCGGCGCTGAATTTGTCCACGATATCGATGTGTGAGCTGACCCATCCGCGTGTGCGCTCCGCCGCCAGCCAGATGAAGTTGCTCTCGAACTCGAGCTCGGGCGCTCTCACGATCGAACGGAAGAACGATCGCTTCGCCCGTGAACTCGAGCCACGAGACTCGCGTCGGCAACCCAAGGGACAGGATCAGCTCAAATTCGGTCGCCCTCGGCACCCGGTGAGCGGTACGGCGCCAACACCTCCCGCGACTTGAGCACGAGCGTCCGGACGGGTTCGTTCGACCAGAAGACGTCGGCCTGCGGTCTCAGGTTTCCAGCTCGGGTCCGTTGCGGGGCCGATCAACTCCATCAGCGTATTGTGTTCCGCGTCTTTCTCTCGGCCCTGCTTGGCCGTATAGACGCTGAGCATCAGCTGGCCTCCCTTCATCTCGAACTTGGCCGAAATGGCTGGTCCGTCGGCCTTCTCGGCCTGCCGGATGCCATCGACGATCGTGTGACGGCTGGCAGACAGCTTCGACAGAAGCTGCGTATCGTCGCCATGCTGTCGGGCCGCGGCCCCTGCGACGCCGAAGAGCAATCCAGTTGCCGCAACCGCGACCACCTGACGACCGAGAGCTGAACCCATAGTGCCTCCTTAGTGAACACGTTCACAGTCAGCGCGTTGTGCGCTGCGGCCATCGTACCGACGTTCGCGGAAGCAGCATTCTGAAGATTCTCTGAATTCGACGTCAGGATCCGTCTACGCGCTTGACGCGTTCGGGCGCGGTTACGGACTATAGGGGATGCGGACGCGCTTCCAACACAACGGAGACATGACGATGGTTTCATTCAAACTCGCCGGCCGAGTGCTCGTGTTCGTCGCAACGGTGCTGGCGAGCGGATCAGTGTACGCGCAGGAGCTTCCGGTCGAGTACAACAGCGTACTGACGACGCTCGGTAAAACCGGTGATTTCAAGGATGGCGTGCTGAAGGTGAACATTCCACGCAACGACCTGCGCGTCACCATCGGCCAACGCCCCGCCCCGACACCGTTCGGCTTTGGCGGGTGGGTGGCGTTTACGAAAGGCGAGGGTGGACACGACGTGATGATGGGGGATCTGGTGCTTACAGAGGACGAGGTCAATCCGGTCATGTCGGCCATTCTGGACAACGGCCTGGATGTGACCGCGCTGCACAACCACTTCTTCTGGGAGCAGCCCCGTGTGTTCTACCTGCACGTGCACGGGATGGGCACTCCTGCGGATCTGGCGAAGCGGCTCAAGCCGGCAATCGACCGGATCGATCAGGCAGCCAAGCGAGCCCAGGCACCCGCGGCAACTCCTGCGGCCGGCGCGGCGTCGGCAGGGCTCGATGGCGCGGCCCTCGCCAAGATCATCGGCCATCAAGGGGAGCACAACGGGTCGGTCTACAAGATCACGATCGGCCGGCCTGATCTCAACGTGCGGGAACACGGCGCAGTCATCAACGCGCGGATGGGTCTCAACACGTG
>JACDDJ010000032.1 GCA_013817065.1 Acidobacteriota bacterium | reverse complement strand
CTGATGGCCTGGTCGTCGATGTCGTGGCTGCGTCAGGAGCGCGTCTGAACGCAGCAAAGCCAAGCGCCGCGAGCCCGCCGATGAGCACCACCAGCAGGGCCGCGAGCCCGATCAGATGGTTGCGCCCGAGGACAACGGTGGTCCCGGTGCGCTCGATCGGCGAGGTGGTGTCGCTCCCCGCCGTTACCGGGCTGGGCGCGGCGCCGGCGGTCGCGGCCGATGGGGCCGCGCTGATCGCCGTGTTCGGCACTGCCCGGGTCATTGTCGGGGCATCCGCAGGACTGCCCTGCACGGCAACCGTCATGTCGCTTGTGCCGCGGACGTCGGGGGCGGCGGTTACCATCGTCACCATATCCTCGAGCGCCTCCGGCGTCACCGCCGTCAGGATCGCGGCGCGGAAGGTCTCTGCGCTCTGAAAGCGGTCGGCCGGCGCCTTGGAGAGCGCCCTGATGATCAGCGATTCGCACCACGGCGGCAGGCTCGGCCTGAAGCTGCGAATCGGCGTCGGCGCGTCAGCCACCTGTTTCTGCGCCATCGCGATCGCCGTATCCGCCTTGAAGGGCAGCTCGCGCGAGAGCAGGCGATAGAGCAGCACCCCGACTGCGTAGAGATCCGCGCGTCCGTCGATCTCGCCGCCGAGAACCTGCTCGGGTGCCATGTAGGCGGGGGTGCCCATCATCGAGCCGGCATGGGTGAGCTGCTCGCCGCCAAGCATGCGGGCGATGCCAAAGTCCATGATCTTCACGATCCCCGTGTCGGTAACCATGACGTTGGCCGGCTTCAGGTCGCGATGGATGATGCCGGCCCGGTGCGCGTGCGACAGCGCGTTCAAGATCTGGATGCAGATGTGCGCGGCCTGCGGCGGCTCGAGCGGACCGACGCGCTCCGACAGCGTCTGGAGCGTTTCGCCGCGCACGAACTCCATGATCATCAGCAGCTCGTCGCCGTGCTGATGGAGCTCGTATATGGTGGCGATCCCGGGATGGTTGAGCCGGGCCAGCGAGATAGCCTCGCTGCGGAAGCGTTTCAGGAGATCGGTGTCGGTGATGTCGGGGTTGAGGACCTTGACCGCGACCTCGCGGTGGAGGGTCTCGTCGAGTCCCTTGTAAACGATGCCCATGCCGCCGCGGCCGAGCCGTTCGAGAATTCGATATTTACCGACAGTTGTGCCAATCATGGGGGGCCATCGCTGAGGGTAATCAGCAGGCCAGTCTAGGTTGAGCTACAGGGCTTGTCAATCCGTCCGTCCGGCGGTCCTCGCGCGGACGTTCGAGAGCGCCGCCCGCCGGAAATCCGCGCTCGATCCCGGTCGCTATAATCGCTAGAGATGCCGCCCCTGTGGATCCCTTCGGCCGAACGAATCGAACGCGCGCGGCTCACGCAGTTCATGGGCCACGTCGCGACAGGGTGGGGCGCCGACGTTCGCGACTACGACGAGTTGTACGAGTTCTCGATCGGACGGCCGGAGGACTTCTGGCGCGCGGTGTGGGATTTCTGCGAGGTGATCGGCGAACCGGGCGAGCGCGTCGCCGTCCACATGGACAGGATGCCCGGGGCCGAGTTCTTCCCGGACTCGCGCCTGAACTTCGCCGAGAACGTGCTGCGGCAACGAGGCAGCGGGCCCGCACTGATTTTCAACGGTGAGAATCAGCGACGCCAAACTCTCACCCACGATGAGCTGCGCGACGAGGTCGGGCGTGTTGCGTCGGCGCTGCGGGCAGCTGGCATCCAGGCAGGCGATCGGGTGGCTGCGTACTTGCCGAACATGCCGGAAGCGATGGTCTCCGCGCTGGCGGCCGCAACGATCGGCGCGGTGTGGTCGTCGTGCTCCCCGGACTTCGGCGTGCAGGGATTGCTCGATCGCTTCGGCCAGATCGAGCCGCGCATCCTCATTGCGGCGGACGGCTACTTCTACGCGGGCAAGACGCATGACATCCGGCCGCGGGTGATCGAGGCACTGACGCAGCTGCCAACGGTCGAACGCGTCGTGATCGTCCCCTACGTCGAGGAAGCCCCGTCCCTCGCCGGAATACGTGACGCCGTCGTGTGGGTGCAGTTCGTCGAGGGGCATGGGACGGGGCTCGAGTTCGAGAGACTGCCATTCAACCACCCGCTCTACATCCTCTATTCCTCGGGCACCACCGGCGTTCCCAAGTGCATCGTCCACGGCGCGGGCGGAACGTTGATCCAGCACCTGAAAGAGCATCAGCTGCACTGCGACGTCCAACCCGGTGACCGCGTCTTCTATTTCACGACGTGCGGCTGGATGATGTGGAACTGGCTGGTCACGGCGCTGGCATCCAACGCAACACTGCTGCTCTACGACGGCTCGCCCTTCCACCCGGACGGCAACGTCCTGTTCGACTTCGCCGACGAAACCGCCATGACGCTCTTCGGGACATCGGCCCGGTTCATCGACGCCGTTCAGAAGGCGGGCCTCGTCCCGGCACGAACCCACTCCCTCGCCAGCGTGCGGACGATGACGTCGACGGGGTCGCCGTTGGCAGCCGAGAGTTTCGACTTCGTCTACGAGCGGGTGAAGAGCGACATCCACTTGGCCTCGATCTCGGGCGGCACCGACATCGTCAGCTGCTTTGTCGGCGGCGACCCGACCGGGCCGGTGTGGCGCGGTGAGATCCAGTGCCGCGCCCTCGGGATGAGGGTGGAAGTGTTCGACGATCAGGGGCACCCAGTGAGGGGTGAGAAGGGGGAACTGGTGTGCACGATGCCGTTCCCGTCGATGCCCGTAGGCTTCTGGAATGATCCGGACGGCCGGAAGTATCACGCCGCGTACTTCGAGACCTATCCCGGCGTGTGGCGTCACGGCGACTGGGTGGAGATGACGGAGCACGGCGGCTTGATCATCTACGGCCGCTCAGATGCGGTGCTCAATCCCGGCGGTGTGCGCATCGGCACCGCCGAGATCTATCGGCAGGTTGAGCAGATCGACGAGGTTCTCGAGAGCGTGGTCATCGGCCAGCAGTGGGAGAGCGACGAGCGCATCGTCCTCTTCGTCAGGCTGCGGGACGGTTTGACACTCACTGACGACATCCGCGATCGGCTTCGTCGCAGGATCCGTCAGAACACCACTCCCCGGCATGTGCCGGCGAAGATCGTGCAAATTACCGACGTGCCGCGGACCAAGAGCGGCAAGGTCGTCGAACTGGCCGTGCGCAATGTCGTCCACGGTCGTGACGTCAAGAACCGCGAGGCGCTCGCGAATCCAGAAGCGCTGGAGCAATACAGAAATCATCCGGAACTCATATGACACATGCTGTGATTCTCTCCGCCTGCCGGACGCCGATCGGCTCGTTCGGCGGCACCCTGAAGGATCTTTCCGCCGCGGACCTGGGCGCCATCGTTATCCGCGAAGCGATCACCCGAGCCGGCGTTGATGCGGCGGCGATCGGTGACGTCATCATGGGCTGCGTTCTGCAGGGCGGCGCCGGCATGAACGTCGCGCGCCAGGCGTCGCTGAAGGCGGGCGTGCCGGTCGAAGTCCCCGCTGAAACCGTCAACCGCGTCTGCGGCTCCGGTCTGCAGGCGGTGGTTCATGCCGTGGAGGCGGTCAGATCCGGCTACATGGATCTCGCGATCGGTGGCGGTACCGAGTCGATGAGCAATGCGCCATACATCATGCGCGGCGCACGTTGGGGCTATCGGATGGGCAATGGCGAGTTGATCGACAGCCTTCTCGCCGAAGGCCTGACCTGCAGCATCAAGGGATGTCACATGGGGAACACCGCCGAGGAGATCGTGAAGCGGCTCGACGTGTCGAGAGTGGACCAGGACGCATTCGCCGCAGAGAGTCAGCGCCGCGCCGGGGCGGCAATCGAGGCCGGTGCGTTCAGCAAGGAGATCGTCGCGGTCGAGATCCCGCAGAAGAAGGGGCCGGCGGTCCGGATGGAGAAGGACGAGTACCCACGGCCGGGCACGACCGCCGAGAAGCTCGGCGCGCTCAAAGCGGCGTTTGCGAAGGAGGGCACGGTTACGGCGGGCAACGCTTCGGGTATCAACGACGGCGCCGCGGCGCTGGTCATCGCCACGGAGGAGAAGGCTGCCGCGCTTGGCAGGAAGCCGCTCGCGCGCATCCTGTCGTACTGCACCACGGGCGTGGACCCGATGATCATGGGGATGGGCCCGGTCGAGGCGCTCAAGGGAGCGGCGCGCCGGGCGAATCTGTCACTGGCGGACCTTGACCTCTTCGAACTGAACGAAGCCTTCGCGTCGCAGTCGCTGGCGGTCTCCCGTGAGCTGAAGCTGGATCCTGCGAAGGTAAACGTCCACGGCGGCGCTATTGCGCTCGGCCATCCACTCGGCGCGAGCGGCGCGCGGATCCTGACGACGCTGGTGCATGCGCTGCAGGCACGTGGCGGGGGGCGCGGGGCCGCGGCGCTGTGCGTTGGCGGCGGGATGGGCACAGCGATGATCGTCGAGGCGATCTAGTGCGGGTCCGCCGTGCCGTGATCGACGCGATCGTCGAGCAGGCGCGGCGGGAGCGTCCGCTGGAGTGCTGCGGACTGCTGATAGGAACTGGCGACGAGGTCATCCAGAGTCGGGCGGCACGGAACGCCCGGGCGAGCGCTGTCGCTTACCTGGTCGATCCGAGAGACCACTTCGATGCGATCCGCGATGCGCGCGCGAAGGGTCTGAGTGTCGTGGGAGCCTATCACTCGCATCCGAGGTCGCCGGCCCAGCCCTCTGAGACCGACATCCGCGAAGCGAACGATCCGGACTTCATCCACGTGATCGTGTCGCTCGCGAATGAGGAGCCGCAGGTTGCGGCGTTTCGAATGAATGACGGGCAGGCTATCGGCCTGCCGTTAGCGATCGTTGACTGAGGAATTACAGCAGGTGCCGCCATCGTCCCTCAGCCCCGGGCGGACGTTGACGCGCGTGCTGCCACTGCCAACCACCTTGTCCTTCTGCTTCAGGCGGAATTCAACCCTGGGGTTCCCCGCCGTCTGGAAGATGCGGCTGGTCGTGTAACGCCGCTGAATCTGGCTCTTGCCGGCCTCATAGGGATCGCAGTCCCCGGTACTTTCCGCGCGGGTGTCATCGCCCCAGACCCATTCGATGGTGGGGCAGTAGTAATCCGCAAAATCGTCAGCGCCGCCCTTCAATTCGACGGTCAGAACGACCTTGAGCGGGGAAAAACCGGCCGATGGGCTCGCCCGCATAGTAATGGAGGGCTTAGCCTTGTCGTCCTCGCGGACGTCATTCGGGGCAATAGCGGCCGCGCTGCCGGCCAACAAGATCATGAACACCACCGTTTTCATCGATGCCTCCTAACTCCCAGGCAGCCTGCGCCATTATAATCCCCTGCGCATGCTTCTGACGCCCGATAGCTCTGACCTCACGCTGGTGACGATGCCCGTGGCTGAGATCGCGACCGATCTTCTGCTGCTTCCTGTTTTCGACGGCGAGTCTTTGGACGACATTCCTGGCCTCGATGAACGGGCGGGCGGTCATATCTCGGCCGCCATGACGTCCGGGGAGTTCCAGGCGCGACCCTTCGAGGTCTATCTCACGCCGTTGACCGGCTGGAAGAGTGCCAGGGTGGGGCTCGTTGGAGCAGGGCAGCGAACGGAGTTTACGACCGAGCGCCTCCGCCGGGTCGCCACCGCGGCAGCGCTGGCTGCTCGTCAACGCCGCGTCACACGCATCGCCTGGCTGGTCAGAGGCGATCTGCCCCCTGCGGCGGCAGTCCAGGCATCAGTCGAAGGGCTCGGGCTTGCGAGCTTCAGCATCGATCGCTACAAGAGCGGCGAGCGTGGCGGTCCACCGGTAGCGGAGATCATCATCGCGATGCCTGGCGTCGCGAGCCCCGACCTTACGCCGGCGTTCGAGCGAGGACGAGTCCTCGCCGACTCCTGCAACGTCGCGCGCGAACTGTGCAACGAACCGCCAAATGTTCTCACGCCGCGCGAACTCGGGGAGCGGGCGGCGGCGGTGGGACGTGATGCCGGGTTCACCGTCGAGATCCTCGACGAGAAGGAACTCGAGCAGCGCGGGATGGGATTGCTGCTCGGCGTCGGGCAGGGCAGCGCGCAGCCGCCGCGGATGATCGTGCTGAAGCACACACCGAAAGGCAAGGCGGCGTCGCCGCACGTCCTCGGTCTCATCGGCAAGGGTGTCACCTTCGATACGGGCGGAATCTCGATCAAGCCAGCCGACGGCATGGAGCGGATGAAGACCGACATGAGCGGCGCGGCCGCGGTGATCGGGGCGATGCGCGCGATCGCGCTGCTCGACGCGCCGATGCAGGTCATCGGTGTCATTCCGGCCGCAGAGAACATGCCCGGCGGGCGGGCCATCAAGCCAGCCGACGTCCTCACCGGTGCAGGTGGAAAGACGGTTGAAGTCATCAATACCGATGCAGAGGGCAGGCTGATTCTGGGCGACGGGCTGTGGTACGCGAAGGAGCTCGGCGCCACTCACCTGGTCGACGTCGCAACACTGACTGGAGCCATCGTCATTGCGCTCGGCAGAGTTGCGTCAGGACTGTTCGGCCAACCCTCGCCATGGGTCGACACCGTGAAGCGAAGCGCCGAGGTCGCGGGTGATCGCTGCTGGTCGATGCCGTTGTACGACGAGTATGCGGATCAGTTGAAGAGCGAGATCGCCGACATGATCAACTCCGGCGGACGCCCGGCGGGCGCGTGTACGGCGGCGATGTTCCTGAAGGAGTTTGCCGGCGGCCTGCCGTGGGCCCACATCGATATCGCGGGCACAGCATGGGCGGAGGAGTCGAAGCCCTGGCAGCCGAAGGGGCCGACCGGTGTCGCGGTCCGAACGCTGGCCGAGCTGGCCTTCACCAGTCAGTCTTGGAACCCCGGCCCGCAATCCGGGTCTAAACAGTAGATGCTCCTCGCCCTGCAGAGGGCCGTCATGGTCCAGGTCGTCGAACAGCCGGTGCAGGAAACGACCGTCGCGGACGTCCTGCTCGGCGCCATCGGCCTGACCGGAGCGCTCGTGATTGGGGCCGTCATTCTCGGTGCGCTGTTCGGTGCAGCCCTCATCGCGCTCAAGAAGACCCGCGAGAAGTACCACCTCGAACAGGTCCCCGACTCAGAGGCGCTGAAGATCAACTAGGACATTGAGCGCGCCTCGTCAGCGCGCGCTAGTGGTTGACGAGGCCGACCGCATCTTTTTCAACGACTGCTGGTAGCGCAGCACTGCATCGAGCAGTGCCTCGGCGATCTGCTGCCGGTACGCGCCGGTCTTGAGCAGCGCGGCATCCTGCTTGTTTGTCACGAACGACATCTCCGCCAGCACGCTCGGCATCTCGGCGCCGATCAGAACGACAAATGGCGCCTGCTTCACGCCGATGTCCCGCAGGGCCTGGTTACGGCTCGACAGTCTTCGGACCATCGAGCGCTGCACCATGTCGGCGAAGTCGCGTGACTCATCGATCTTGTTATTGAGCGCGATCGCCCGCACGATGTCGGGCAGCTTGTGCATCGACTGGCCCGAGCCGGCGTTCTCGCGGGCCGCGACCGCCTCGGCGTCCGGGTTGGTGGCGAAGTTCAGGAAGTAGGTTTCGACCCCATGAGCCCTGGTGTTGCGGCTCGCATTCGCATGGATCGAGAGGAAGAGGTCCGCGCCTTCTCGATTCGCGATCCGCGTGCGCTCTTCGAGCGGGATGAACACGTCGGTACCGCGGGTCATCACCACCTCCACACCGGGTTGCTTCGCGAGCAGCTTCTGCAGACGGAGGGCAATGTCGAGCGTCAGCTCGGACTCCGTGAGGCCGTTCGCCTTCGCGCCGGGATCGTGGCCGCCATGGCCGGCGTCGATGACGATGCGAGAGACGCCGAGACCGAGTTGCCGTGCGAGTGAAAACTTGCCGTTCGCGTTTGTCGACGCCGGATCGATGGCCGCCGGCGGTGGAGGTGGCGGTGTCAACGCCACCTCTTTTGCCAGCGGCGTGTCGACCTGCTGCGCCGGCGTCGGAGTTGGCGCTGTCGGCACAGCAGAGGGCGGCGCCGTGACGGTCTTCGGTTCCGCGGCGGCCGCCGCCGGGGCAGCGGTGGCCGCGCGCTTGACGTCCACGACGACCCGGAACGGTTCGTACAGCGTGAAGACGCTGTAGCTCTCGGCGCCGCGGAGGTCGACGACAACGCGGGTCGCGCCCGGATGACGTCCGAAGCGCACCTCGCGCGCCAGGTCACCGGAGAACTTGACCGTCCGGTCGGCGAGTGCGCTCACGGCAGTCGCATTCTTCACATCGAAGAAGACGCGCTCGGGGTTCTCGACACGCTCGGCGCGGAAGGTCGCCTCTCCGTCCATCTCCAGGGTGATGCGCACGCCATCGGGTAAATCGGTCCGCTTCACATCGCGGATGAGAATAGGCGTCGTGCTGCCAGACGTCGATGTCGGGGCAGCCGGCGGCGCCGGAAGATCGGCCGCCGTGACCTTCGGTTCCACTGGCAGCGGCGACGAAGCTGCGGGAGCCGGGTCGGCGGCGTTCGGCGCGGCCGGCGGCGACGTCGGGGTTGGAGCTGCCGTTGCGGAGGCCGGCCTTTCGCGGAGCCGCACGATCGCACTCGCGCGCGATGCCAACGAGCTGGACGGATACTGCGACCGGAGAAGTCCAAGGAGACGAAGTCCGGTCTTCTTGTCCGACGCCTGCTGGTACTCGTCGTACGCGAGGAGTGCGAGGTTCCCGCCCTGCCAGAGTGCGTTATCGCTGTACGGGCTCGTGGGGAATGTGTGCACGATATTCTCGTACGACGACACCGCCGCGCGCATCTGCTTCAGCGTCGCCGCGCGTCCGTTATCTCGCAAACCACGCTCGCGCGCGAGCGCACGGGTGTACAGGGTTTGCGCCGACTGCGCAGCGGCTTCGGCGGTTGGAACAGAAATGCTGGCGAGCACCAGCAGACCGATGATTGCGAGCCTCGTTGTCGTCGATTTCATGGTGCGTTCACCTGACCTGCGCGTCCACTTCCTCGAAGTAATCCGACTTGACGAGGACCTCGCGCGCCTTGCCGCCGGCGGCCTGCGACACGAGACCGTCGGCCTCCATCATGTCGACCAGCCGCGCGGCCCGGCTGAACCCGATCCGCAGCCGTCGCTGGAGATATGAAATAGATGCCTGTCCAGACGTCACGACGATCCGCGACGCCTCGTCGTACAGATCGTCCTTCTCGAACTCGATGTCGCTGCCGGCCTTCTTGTCGTCCTCGGTAATCGACGTGTTGTAGGTCGGCTTGCCCTGTTTACGCAGGAAGCTCGCCAGCCGCGCGCTCTCCTGCTCGGAGATGTAGGGACCATGCAGCCGGATGTGCCGCGACGAGGCGGGCGGCAGGTAGAGCATGTCGCCCTTGCCGAGGAGCTGCTCGGCGCCGTTGGAGTCGAGAATCGTGCGCGAGTCGATCTTGGACGACACGCGGAACGAGATGCGCGCCGGCAGGTTCGCCTTGATCAGCCCGGTGATGACGTCCACGGACGGACGCTGTGTTGCGAGGATCAGGTGGATGCCGACCGCGCGCGCCATCTGCGCCAGCCGGCAGATCGACTCTTCGACTTCATTGCCTGCGACCATCATCAGGTCGGCGAGCTCGTCGATGAGGACGACAATGGACGGCAGCGTCTTGATCTCGTTGCCCTTCTCGTCGATCACCGGACCGTTGTTCTCCTCCTGCATCGTCCGGATATTCCGGTTGTACTGCTCGATGTTGCGAACGCCGACGGCGGCGAGCGTCTTGTAGCGCTCTTCCATCTCGCGGACGGCCCAGCGCAGCGCGTTGGCCGCCAGCTTCGGATCGACGACCACCGGCGTGAGCAGGTGAGGGATCTCTTCGTACATCCCGAGCTCGAGGCGCTTCGGGTCGACCATGATCATACGCACTTCGTCTGGCGTGGCCCGGAACAGGATGCTCGAGAGCATCGCGTTGACGCTGACGGACTTACCCGTGCCGGTCGATCCGGCAATCAGCAGGTGAGGCATCGTTGCCAGGTCGCTGATGTACGGCTCGCCGTGGATCGTCTTGCCCATCGCCAGTGTCAGGCGGGAGGCGGAACGCTTGTAGATGTCCGCCTCGAGCAACTCGCGCATCGAGATCAGTTCGCGGTTCGGGTTCGGGATCTGGATGCCGACGGTGCTCTTGCCGGGGATGCGGTCGATGAGGACCGACTCGGCCTGCATGGCGAGGCACAGGTCGTCGGCCAGGCCGGTGATCTTGCTGTACTTGACGCCCGCGTCCGGTTTGAATTCGTAGGTCGTGACGACGGGGCCGGGATGGATCTGGACCACGGTACCTTCGACCGAGAATTCGCGGCACTTCTCCTCGAGCAGCCGCGCGCCTTCCATGAGCTCGCGCTCGTCGATCTTCTGCTGCGCCTTCGGCGCGTCGAGCAGGGCGAGGGGAGGCATCGTGTAGGTGCCCTTCTTGCGTTCGACGGGCGCCTTGTCAGAGTCCGACAGCGGCAGTGGTGTTTCGACGGGTGGAGCAGGACGCTTGATGGACGGCGGCGGCGTCGGCTTTGATGAGGCTGCCTTGAGTGCCGCGGCGGCGGCATTGACCATCGCGGCGGTCCGCGACTGCTTCAGCATTTCCGGGTCTGGTGTCGGCGCTGGGTCCTTTCGGATCTTGGCGGCTGCCGCAATCTTCTCCTTTGCCTCGGCGGGTGCCTTGTCGAGGTGCTTCTTCAGCACTTCCTGCCGCTGCTTGTCGCGCCGCTTCTCCTCGCGCCAGGCGTTCAGCCTGCCGAGGGCCACGGCCCAGCGATCCTTCAGCATCTCGCCGATTGCGCCGAACAGCCGTCCGATGGAGAACTGGGTCGACAGGATGACGGCCAGAAAAAGCAGCGTCAGGATCAGAATGACGGATCCCGTCGTGTTCAGATATTCGGACAGCCATCCCCCGAGCAGTTCGCCCAGGTAGCCGCCGGCGCGGAACTCAGTGGCGCCGCGCCCGGGCGCCCGGAACGTCAGAAACAAGAACGCTGATGTGCAGGAGAAGAGGAGCCCGGCGCCGACGAGCTTGGTGTAGGGCGCGTCCATGGTCTTGCACCAGAAGTAGTGCCAGCCAAGGACGATCAGGACGACCGGAATGAGATACGCCGCGTAGCCGAGGATCTGGAGCGACAGTTCGGCGAGGAATGCGCCGATGCGGCCGGCGAAATTTACCGGCTGCGCGTCGGTGCCGGTGTTGAAGAACCACACCGGGTCCGACGCGTTGTAGCTGGCAAACGCGATCATGCAGAACAGCGCGCCGGCAAACAGCGCGACGCCGGTGAACTCACTCAGTCGTCGAGAAAGGGCGGTGGACGCCAATCAGATCTCCATCACCACCGGCAGCACCAGCGGCCGGAGTCCAGAACGTTTGCGGAAGAAGCGCTGCAGGTCCACGCGGATCTTCTCCTTGATCAATCCCGAATCAGTGCGTTCCTCGACGCTGGCGCCGTCCAGGGTTGCGGCCAGCAGCGTCGGGATCTCTTTCAACAGTGCCTCGGTCCGCGCATCGAGCACGAAGCCTTTCGTGATCACATCCGGTGTCTCTTCCAGGTTGCCGGTCTGCCGGCTGATCGCCACGACCGCCACGACGAGTCCATCGCCCGCCAGGTGGCGTCGATCCCGAAGGATCGCGTCGCCGACCTCGCCGCTGCGCGTCCCATCGATCAGGATCCGCCCGGCTGGCGCCTTCGTATCACTGACGCGACCGCCATCCCCGTCAAAACGGATGACGTCGCCGTTCTCTGCCAGCAGCACCTTCATCCCGCGGGATACCTTCGCTGCGATCCTCGCGTGCCGGGCAAGCTGCCGGTACTCCCCATGTATCGGCACGAAAAACTTCGGGCGCACCAGCGAAAGGACGAGCTTGAGCTCTTCCTCGCTGCCATGACCGGAGACGTGCACGTGCTTCATGTCATCGGTGATGATCTCGGCGCCGCGCCGGGCAATGTGGTTCATGACGCGCCCGATCGCCTTCTCGTTGCCGGGGATCTCGCGCGCGGAGAACACCACCATATCGTCGGCGTCCACGGTCACGTGCCGGTGATCGTCAATCGCGATGCGGGGGAGAGCCGCCTGCGGCTCACCCTGCGATCCAGTGCAGATGCACACGACGTCCTGCGAGGGGAAGCTCTTCACGTCGCTGTCGCGAATCACCACGCCCGTCGGGATGCGCAGGTATCCCAGTCTCTGCGCGATCTCGGCGTTGGTGTTCACGCCGCGGCCGATAAAAGCGACCTGCCGTTCGAACTGCGCCGCGAGGTCGACGAGGATCTGCATGCGGAAGATACTCGACGAGAACATCGCGACGATGATCTTGCCCTTGGCGGTGGTGAAGATCTCGTCGAAACCGTCCGTGATCTCGAGCTCCGACCCGGTGAAGCCCTTGCGATCGACGTTGGTGCTGTCCGACATCAGCACTAGCACGCCCGCCGCGCCCAGCTCGGCAAACCGATGAAAGTCGAAGTGCTGGCCGTCGAGCGGCGTCTGGTCGATCTTGAAGTCGCCGGTGTGGATTACGACCCCGTGCGGCGTGGTGATCGCCAGCGCGACGCAATCGGGGATGCTGTGTGTGACCCGGAGAAACTCGATCGTGAAGCGGCCGACCGCCACGCGTTCGCGCGGTTTCACGATGGTCAGGCGCTTCTTCGCCGCGGCGAGCTCCGCCGATGTCGGCGCCTCCGCCTGCGCCGGACCGGTAGCGGGCTCGCGCTTATCGAGCTTGGACTCGACCAGCGCGAGCGTCAGGGCGGTGCCGTAGACCGGTCCATCGAAGTGGGAGAGAACGTGCGGGACCGCGCCGATGTGGTCCTCGTGTCCGTGCGTCAGGACCAGCGCGCCGATCTTGTACTTCTCGAGTTGACGGAGATCGGGGATGACGAGGTCCACGCCGAGCAGTTCGGGCTCGGGGAACATCACGCCGGCATCGACGAGAATGGCGGTCTCGCCGCAGGCAATCACCATCATGTTCATGCCGAATTCGCCGAGGCCGCCCAGCGGGACGATCTCGAGCGGAGGCACGTCTGCTTGCAGTGACTCGTGGTCCACCGACACCTGTACTTGGAAAAAGTGGGTCTCGTCGCAGGGCACATCAGCGGACGGAACCCCACCCGGGCGAGTGGAACCGGACGCAAGGCGACAGGGCGTCGCCAGAATTACAGTACCCACCTGGCTCACCGCTGGGACGGCAAACCGAAGTGGGCAAACTATAGCACAGCTCAGTCGCTTTTCGCGGTCACGAAAAACTCCGCAAGCCTCGCCAATTCATCGAGTTGCAGCGTCTCGGCACGACGGGAAGGATCGATCGCCGCGGCGGCCAGGGCGGCGCTCGCGTCACGTCCGCGCGAGGTGGCGAAGGGCTTCAACGCGTTCGACAGCGTCTTGCGCCTCTGGGTGAACATCGATCGCACCATCGCTCCAAACGCCGCCTCGTCGCTCAGCACGACGGCCGGCGGCCGGAACCGCAGGCGGATCACGCTCGAATGGACCCTGGGGGCCGGACGAAATGCGCCCGGCGGGAGGGCGAGGACGCGGCGGACGTCGGCGTGCAGTTGCACGAAGATCGACAGAACGCCGTAGACCTTGCTGCCCGGACCGGCTTCGATCCGTTCGGCAACCTCGCGCTGGAGCATCAGCGTCGCGTCGGTCAGTCTTCCGTACCGTTTGTGGCTCTCGATCAGGCGAAACAGGATCGGCGACGACACGTTATAGGGTAGGTTGCCCGCCACCCGAAGGGGTTGATCCGAAACCTCCTCAGGCCAGCCGACCGGGGTTTCGAGAAAGTCATGGTGGACCAGGGTGACGTTCGACGGGAGCTTCGGCGCCAGGAGCGCGACCATCACCTGATCCACTTCCACAGCCGTGACGTGTGCGACTCTCGGCGCCAGCCGGAGCGTCAGCACACCGGGACCCGGCCCGATCTCGAGAAAGCGATCATCGGCACGCGGTTCGATCGCCTCCACCAGCTTGTCGGCCCATTGCGGCAGCAGGAAATGCTGGCCGTAGCGCTTCTTGGCCTTCACGCGTCCTCGACCGATTCACCGCTCCAGTACTTGTCTTCGATCGCTTCGATCTCTTCTTCCGAAAGACCGAAGTAGTGACCGAACTCGTGGATGACCGTCTCGGCGACGCAAACGATGATGTCTTCGTGGTCCTCGGCCGCCTCCTCGATCGGCCGCTGGTAGATCGAGATGCGGTCGGGCAGGGCATTGCCATGCGTCCACGACCGCTCGGGCAGGGGCGTCCCCTGGTAGAGACCGAACAGCGACTCGCCCGGTTCGACGTCGAGCTCCTCGAGGACGTGCGGTGGCGGCTCGTCCTCGACCACGACCGCGACGTTGGTCATCGCGTCGCGAAAGCGGCGGGGGATCTCGGTCAGGGCTTCTTCAACGAGGCGGGTGAAGGCTTCGCGGGTGAGCTGCATCTACTTTTTAGTTTGGCGTGGGGCCCCACCCCCACGCGCTGTACCTCGCGGCTTTGCCGCTCGGTGTTCTCCGGCCAGCGATCCGCCTTTAGGGCGATTTCGTTTCGCTACCGCCGTGTCTGCATTCTTCAGTTTGTCGTGGGGCCCCACCCCCACGACCTGTCCCTCGCGCCCTTGGCGCTCGGGCTGTGCCGCTCGGGGCTTTCCCGCCAGCGATCCGCTTGCAGGGCGATTTCGTTTCGCTACCGCCGTGTCTGCATTCTTCAGTTTGTCGTGGGGCCCCCCGCCGCCGCTTCGCTTCGGCGAGGCTCGCCGGAGCCTTGGCGGAGGCGGCACCCCCACGAC
>JACDDJ010000031.1 GCA_013817065.1 Acidobacteriota bacterium | reverse complement strand
GCGTCTCCCGCGACGGCAGCGGCTGGCTCTGCTCGGACGCCCAGGCGCCGAGCTGACTGCCCCGTGGACGACCATCGAAGTACGCATCCGACTCCACGGCGGGCAGGCGTTCGACCCGACCTTCGACGCGGATCTGCTCGTCGAGCGACGGCCAGTGGATGCACAGCGCCGCCCGCGGGTTGGCTTCGAGCTCCTGGCCCTTGCGGCTCGTGTAGTTGGTAAAGAACGCGAAGCCGCGATGGTCGACGCTGCGCAGGAGCACGATCCTCGCCGAGGGCTGCCCACTCGCGTCGGCGGTCGCCAGCGTCATGGGCGCCGTGTCAATCTTGTGCGCCTCCGCGCGGGCCTGCGCGTTGAGAAATTCGGTGATCGGATCGGCGCTGCTCATGGCTAATGGGGCTAGTGGGGCTATTTGCGCGGATCGCCGACCTGGTAGCGCATCGGGATCCCGAGGATCTGCATGCAGAGCGGCGCGATATCGACCGACCGCATCTTCCTGGGCAGACGCCGCGGCGCCGCGCCGCCGGCGACGATCACCGGACTGAGTGAATCGAGCTGGTGCAGTGCACCGTGCGAGGCGCCACCGACGTGCGCCTTGCCGCCCGGTACCTCGAACTCGGCTCCAGGCTTGGCCGTGACCCAGATCTCGCCGCATTTATCTAGATCGAGCACGCCGGCGATCCGCTCGAACGCGTTTGGATACTGGCGGTAGCGGAGTGTCCGGCCGTCCACGTCGAAGTCCAGCGCGGTGGCCTCACCGCTCCAGCTCCACTGACCACCGAAGTCGTCGACGACGGTGTGCGACGCCCCGTCGCGTGCGAACTCGACCCGTCCCCGGTGGGTGAGGACGGTATAGCCGCTGGTCCCGCCGGTGAGCTGGCTGCGCCAGATGACCTGGTCGACCTTGGGATCGACCAGCATCGCGATCGCCAGTTTCTGGATTATCTCGGAGGTCGCATGCTGCACGTAGATCTGGGTCGCGCGCATGTTCGGGCAGATCATGACCTGGTCAGCAGGCTGCCACGCTTTGCCCAGTGCGGCCTGTCGGAAGTTGCCGAGCAGCAAGTCGAGCCGAACCACCGACGAGGGATCACCGAGTACCTCGCAGTGGCCATGGTCCGAAGTCAGGATGACGGCGGTGTCCTGAAGGAATCGATCGAGGCCGCCGGCGGCCTCGAAAGCTTCGCCGAGCATCTTGTCTACGCGCTCGACGACCGGGAGCGCCGCGACGGGGCCGACTCCGTGACTCACGTAGTCGTTGTCGGCAAAGTAGGCGACGGTGAACTCCGGCAGCGCGTTCTTCGACGCCAGGTCCTTCAGCATCGCGCCCGTCGACGCATCGTCCATTCCGAAGCGATGGATGGCGCCGCCCTTTTCCGCAAGCTTGTGCCCGGTCGGAGTGTGGGTGCCGACGAAGTCACCGAGCGAGAGCAGCGACGGGCCCTCGATGATCTCGGTGAAGGGGACACCTGGAAGGGCCGCGATCAGCCCCGGCATGTTGACCCTGTGCGGAAAGCTTCCTTTGAACACCAGGTAGTTGAGGCAGCCGGCCGACCGGCCCGAACGCTCGATCATCTCGAAGAGCGTCGGCGCCTTCATTCGGTCGCCGTTGAGGCGCAGCAGGAAGTCGTTGATGAACCGCCCGAACCCCTCGCGCATGATGATCCAGAAGTCATCGCCGTAATAGGCGATTTCCTGGCGACTGGTGTCGAACCACGACGCACCCGCGATGCCGTGCTCCGCCGGATATGCGCCGGTGATGATGGTCGATGTAGCCGCCGGAGTAATCGACGGAAAGATCGCGACCGACGCCTGGTGCATGTCGCCGATTTCAGCCAGGCGGCGCATCGTCGGCAGGTGCCCGGTCTGGATGGCCGGGCATACCACGCGCGGTGTCGCGGCGTCGATCACTATGAGCAAAACCTTGGACGTCACCCGTTCAGTCTACACTCGCGGAACTTTCTGCCGCCGTTCGACATTACGTCAGCGAGGTTCACATTCATACCAGCGCCCGACCCGTCAGTGCGACTGCCGATACGGCCGGCTCGCCCGAAATGCCCGAGATGCCCGAGATGAATGACGAGCAGGTGATGCTGAGCGCCCAGGCCGGCGAGCCGGGCAGCTTCGAACAGATCTTTGCGCGTTACCGCGGCCCTGTCTGGGGTTTCTTCAGACGACGGGTGTCAGACGCCGCCAAGGCCGAAGAACTGGCGCAGGACGTCTTCGCGGCCGTGCTGGACGCGCTGCCACGCTACCAGTCGCGGGGATCGTTCCGAAGTTACATCTTTGCAATCGCGGCCAACGTCCTCCACGCCGATCGCCGAAAGTTGCGGGCGATGCCGCTGGCGCCGCTCGAGGACGTTGCCGGTGACGAGGCGGATCCGGATGCCGGCATCTGGGTGCGCCGAGCGATGGAGCGCCTCGATCCGGCCGACCGGGAGGTCCTCATGCTGCGCGAGTTCGAGCAGCTCAGTTACCAGGAGATTGCCGACGTGCAGAGTGTGCCGGTCAACACCGTCAGGTCGCGCCTGTTCAGGGCGCGGATGGCTTTGAAGGACGCGTTGACGGAAGGGAAGCAGGTGCAGCGATGACGCGCACGGATCACCAGGCGGCACTCGAAGATCTCATGGCGGATGTCGATGGCGAGCTGACGCCCGCACAGTCCGCGGCGGTTCGCGCCCATGTCGCGGGTTGCCGGGAGTGCCGGGAAGTCGAGGCGAAGTTGCGGGATGTGGCGGGGCGGCTGGCGACGTGGACGATTGAGGAGCCGCCCGCCGGCCTGAAGTCCCCGGCTGCGGTGCGACCGATGGCGCGGCTGCGCAGATGGTTGCCCATCGCTGCGGCACTGGTCGTCGCCACGGGTGCCGGCACGATGTGGCTGGCGAGTCAGCGGGATTCACCGGTTCGAGCCATGCCGGCGGCAATGGGTGCGGCCGGTGACACCGTGTCTCCAAGATCGATAGCGGCCAAGGCAGTGTCTGAATCCTTCGTTCAGGTGACTCCACTCCTGGCTCGCACCGCGCGCCTCGTGCTGGTTGTGACGGGATTCGACACCGCCCGTGCGGAAGTGGAGCGTGTCGTCGCGGCCGCCGAAGGCTTCGTCGGGAACCTCACGATCTCGGGCGATCGAGGCTCGCCGCAATCGCTGCGCGCCACGCTTAGAGTCCCCGGGCCGGCACTCGACGCGACGCTGGCGCAATTGAAGCGCCTCGGCCGTGTCACGATCGAAAGCCGCGATGCGGGAGACGTCACGCAGCAATCCGCGGACCTGGATGCACGCTTGACCAACGCCCGCACGTCCGAGAAGCGGCTCAACGACATCCTCGCCAATCGAACCGGCGACGTGACGGACGTGCTCAATGTCGAGCGGGAGATTGCTCGTGTCCGCGGCGATATCGAAAAAATGGAGGCAACGCGGAGGAATCTCGATCGGCGGATTACCTTCGCGACGATCCAGCTCGAGATGGTCGAGGAGGCAAAGGCCGAACTGGGCTTGGGCGATCAGTCTCTGTCGGGCAGGCTGAGGAACGCGGCTGTCGAGGGGTGGAACACGGCCCTCGACAGCGTCTTCGAAGCCGCCTTATTCATTGCGCAGGTCGCCCCCACGATGATGCTGTGGGGGCTGGCCCTGGTGATTCCGTATCGGATGGTTCGGCGGCGGCTGGCGCGCTAGGGTGTCATGGGGCGCCTCTCGAAGCGCCGCTACATCTACCGCTTATCCTGTTCCGCCGGTGAGTCGGTCGTGTATTGATACTTGCCTTCTTTGAGCATCTTCAGCGCTTCGTCGATGGCGCCTTTCAGCTCGCGGTCGAAGCCCTTCAACTCGTCCTCGGGTGTGTTCTCGACCCAGACGTCAGGTGCGACACCAAAGTTCTCGAGATTGATGCCGTAGTTGTCCGGCTTGGAGGGGTCGTAGGTCACGACCAGCGATCCCGGTGTGCGGATCGATCCGCCGTTGATCAACGCGTAGGACCCGGTGGCGATGACGGCCGCCGCGGTTGGATTGCCGACGATCCGGCCGAGGCCGAGGTCACGGAACGCCTGCGGTGTCACTTCGCTGTCGGACCCCGAGCGGCTGTTGATCATCATGACCTTCGGGCCGGCGATGGCCTGCCGAGGACGACGGCCCCAGGAACGTGCGCCCCACCGCGTGTTCCAGTATTCGTAGGGCCGGCGCTCGAGGATGTCGATGATCTGCTGGTCGATGTTGCCGCCGCCGTTATAGCGGATATCAACGATGATGCCCTTCCTGTTGGAGAACTGGTTGATCTCGTTCTGGAACCGCAGCAGCGACGGCTGGTTCATCGAGCGAATGTGGACGTAGGCGATCTGTCCCTTGGTCTCCTGGTCGACGATCTCGCGGTTCTTCGCGACCCACTCCTCGTACTTCACATTCGTCAGCGACGTCACCGTCTGGATCCTCATCGTCCGCGCACCTCTGGCGGCGCCCCCGGTGGGCGGCGTTGATGCGGCGCTGATCGACACGTACTCGTTCAGCGGGCTGTTGAGCGAGCTCCAGTAATTGTCCCCGGCCTTGATCGGCGCACCGTCGATTGCGAGGACGTAGTCTCCGACTTTCAAGTCCAGCCATTCCTTGTCGGCGGGGCCGTCGCGGTAGATGTGCGACACGCGGTAGTAGCCGTTGGCGGGCTCGAGCTCGAACCCAGGATGGCGTGTCTGGTAGGCATCTTCGATCGTCCGGCTCGGCGGACCGCTCACGCCGGTGTGCGAAGCGTTCAGTTCGCCGATCATCTCGTTGGCGAGGTCGTAGACGTCCTGGTTCTCGCCGACGTACTTCAGCAGTGGTTCGTACTTGGCGCGGATGGCGTCCCAGTCGCGGCCGTGCATCTTCTCGTCGTAGAAGCGATACTTCATGACGCGCCAGCTCTCGTCGAGGATCTGCGCCCATTCGGCGCGCTGATCCACCTTCACCGAGAACTGGAAGGGGACCTGCGTCTTGCGGTACTGCCCGGACAGCTCCATCTGGTAGATGTCCTGGTTCTGCGAGTAGAAGACCTTCTTCCGATCGTGCGTCGGCGTCAGCCCCTGGAACGGACCTTCAGAGATCCGTCGGCGGTCCTTGCCGTCGATGGTGATGGCGAAGAGTCCGGGGCCGCGCTCGTCTGTCGTGCGGAAGTAGATCGTCTTGCCATCAGACGACAGGAAGTAGGCAGCGATTGCCTGTTCGCCACGCGTTAACTGGACGGCGCGCCGGTCGATTCGATCGGTGTTGACGGTGAGCGCTGTAACGGGTGGCGCTGGAGCTGGGGCAGGAGCTCCACCTTCGGCCGGTGCCGCTGCGCCCGCGGCCCCGCCACCGCCGCGCCCGGTGCGGGCAGGTGTCGCTTTCTTCAGCCGCTCCTTGACGAGTGGATCGTTCGGATCTTCCTTCTGACGATCCAGCGGTACGACGAAAAGGTGGGCCGTGCCGCCATCCCGATCCGAGATGAACACCAGCGACTTGCCGTCGGGCGTCAGCGTGCCGCGGGAGTCGTTGAAGGGATTCGCGGTGAGGTTGTGCTCCTTCTTTGCTGCGATCTCATACACGTAGACGTCCGCATTCTGATCGTCGTCGCGCCGGGTGTAGACCAGCCACTTGCCGTCGGGTGAGAACCCCGACACCTGGTAGCCGCCGGCCGGGTTGTAGCTGACCTCGACGGAGTTGCTGCCGTCGGCGTCCACGGTGAAGACCCGGTTGGCCGCGCCGTAGGCGAGCCGCTTCGACTCTGGGGACCAGGTGATCGAGTCCTTCAGCGACGCGTGGCGGCTGACCTGTTTTCTCGCCTTCGTCGTCCGATCGAAGACCCAGACTTCCTGTTCCTTCGTTTCGTCGGACAGGTAGGCGATGTAGCGCCCGTCCGGCGAGAACTCCTCACCCTGATCGCGCCAGGACGAACTGGTAACCTGGGTCTTCTCACCGATCTCGCCATCAGTCGGGACAACGAAAATTTCGCCGTGGAAGTTGACCGCGACATAGTCGCCTTCAGGGGAAGGGGAGAAACCCTCGGCCTTATTGCGGGTGTTCACCCAGGTCGTGACGTTGTCTTTGGGATCGAAGGCGAGATTGACCGTGACCTTCTTCGGCGTGCCGTTCGGCACGTCCATCGTCCAGAGCTCGAATTCGTTCTCGTAGGCGATGACCTTGCCGTCGGGGCTGATCGAGGGGAACTGGATGCCGTCCTCCTTGTGCCGCGTCACCTGGGCGGGTGCGCCGCCGGTTGGCGCAATTCTCCAGATGTTGAAGACCTCGTCCCGTTCCGACGCGAAGTAGATCTGACCGTCAGCGCCCCACATCGGATACGAGTCCTGCACCCACGAGCGGAACTGCTTGTCGTCGAGGTCGGTCAGCCTGGTGATCTTCCTGGACGCGACGTTCTGGATCCAGATGTCGTCGGTTCGATTGCCCTTGTTGCCCTTGCGCCAGTAGGCGCCGCCCTTGCGCGTGAACGCCACGACCGAGCCGTCCTGCTTGACCATCCCGGTATTCGCGGTGTCCATCTCCATCGCCCGCGGCAGGCCACCGTCGACCGAGACGATGTAGAGCGGGTTGTGCCATGGGCTGGAGCTGCGCTGGCTGGCGAAGATGATCCCTTTGCCATCGGGCGTCCAGTTCTGGACGGTGTCACCGGTGGTGTTGAACGTCAGCTGTCGCGGCTCGCCCCCGGTCACCGGCACTACGAACACGTCGTCGTTGCCGAAGCGGTTGCTGGTGAAGGCGACCATCTTGCCGTCGGGCGAGAAGCGCGGGAAAGTGTCGCGGCCGACGTGGGCGGTCAGGCGGGTCGGGCTCGAGCCGTCCTGGTTCGCCGTCCAGATATCGCCGTGATACGAAAACACGAGCTTCCCGTGGGCGACGTGCGGGTAGCGGGCGAACTTGATCGGATCGGCACTCGCCGGCGCCGCGATGGCGGTGGCGAGGATCGCGAGGCCGAGAATGCGGGTGGTGACGTTCAACATCGGGAGCTCCTTGATCGGCGCAGTTTACGCGAGTTCGAGTCGCACGACTAACGCGGCAAGGGCTACGAGAGAGGCAGAACTCATTCGGCAGTGTTGCTGCCGGTCGCCAGGCAGTTGCGAACCGCGTCGATCAGCTGATCTGGTGAGATCGGCTTGCGCAGGAAGCACGCGACCTGCAGTTCCTCAGCGCTGATGGCGGATCCGGTGATCACGACGATGGGGATGTGCCGGGTCACCGCATGCGCGGTGATCTCCTGCTGCACGACGAGGCCGCTGACACGCGGCAGCACCAGATCGAGAATCACGAGATCGGGAGGTGAGTGGTCGATCCGGCGCAGCGCATCCATCCCGTCCCCGGCCTCGACGACATCGAATCCAGCGAGTGTCAGCGCCGTCCGGAACAGACGTCGCAGATCCTCGTCGTCCTCCACAACGAGGATCGTCTGCCGCCGGTCGAGCATGCCGAAATATACCTTGAGTTCGTGCCATCCTAATCTCAGCCGCAGCATGTGACGCTGTCGATATTCCGCTGAGTAGCCCGGCAGAAGCGTAAGATCCACTCATGGCCAGCGAAACCAGGCGCGAAGCCCACCGCCGTTTGCAGAAGCGGACCATCGAGCTGGCGCACGAGCACCAGGAACTCTCGCTCGATCGGACGCGGTTCAACCAAACCGACCACGACGAGCACTCAGCCGATCTGCGGAAGCACTCTGCTGACTTGAAGAAGCACGGCGAACGGCTGAACGAGGCCGGTAAGTAGCCTGCCGGCAGCGTCTGAGCATCCGGCCGGTTCATGAGAGTGCCCCGTATGCATCAAACCTCTGGGCACACGCGGATGCCGGCCCGGGCGCTGGGTCTGATCTTCGATGCAACTCTCCTTACGCTGCTCGCTCTCATAGTTGTCATCGCCGTAACCGGCGGGGGCGTGTTTCACGTCGGGGAACTCCGCATCCGGGCACGCTCGGTCGAGAATCCGATTTGGATCGCCTCGGCGCTGGTTCTCCTCAGGTACACCGTGCGCCGCTGGTCTCCGGTGCTCGGTCGCCCACACTGGCCGGTCCCCCCTTTAATCGACCGTGCGCGCATCTTCGTTCTTCAATGGATTCCAGATACGTTGGTCGCCTGGTTCACCAGGCCGGTTCGAGGATTGATGGTGGTCGCGGCGGTAGCGTGCATCGTGAAGCTGCTGCTTGCCTGGACATCCCCGGGGTTCTTCAGCGGAGACGATGTAGAGGTTCATGAGATGAGCCTGGCGGTGCTGTTCGGGATGGACTGGCCGGTGTGGGAACTGCGCAGCGCGTTCTTCCCGATGCTGGTCGTCTACCCGGCGCAACGCCTTGCGGCTGCTGCTGGCGCCGTCTCGCCTGAAGCGCTGGTGTTCGCGGGCAGGGCATCCGTGGCGGTGCTGTCCACACTGGCGATCCCTTTGACCTGGGTGGCAGCGCGACGCCTCGCACCTGCGGACGCACGGGTCGCTGCGCTCGCGGTGATGTTCCTCGTCATCAACAAGCTGCAGATGTCCTTTGGCAGCTCCGAACTTCCACGACCGGTATCCACGGTCTTCGTCGTTGCCGCCTTCTTCTTCGTGCTCCGTGGCGGGGGACTCGCAGCTGCGGGCGCAGGGGTGCTGCTCGGGATCTCTGCGGCGTTCAGATTCAGCGAGGTGGTGTTTCTGCCGGCGGCTGTTCTGTCACTCGGGCCGGAGCGCCGCGCGCTGAAGGCCGGTGTCCTGCTGCTGAGCGCCACGATGACGCTGCTCGCGATCACGGCCGCTGCCGATGCGCTCTACTGGGGGCGTCCCCTCGCCAGCCTCGCCGCGATGGTCGACTACACACTCGTCCAGCGCGAGTCGTCGCGAGGCTTCGAGCCGCCGTGGCAATATCTGCGAATCGTCCCGGGCTGGACGACGGTGCTCTTTGTGCTGCTCGCCGTCGCCGGCAGCTCTCGTCGCCACGCGGATTCATGGTGGACGTGGACGCCGCTCGTCCTTCTCAGCCTGCTCCCTCACAAGGAAAGCCGCTACCTCCTTCCGATCATCCCGTTCTTTTCGATCGCGGTTGCGCGTGGATTCCTGCGCGCGTCCGGATGGACGCGTCGTGCGGCGGAGGGCATCGGCTGCCGCCGCGTGGCAGGCGATCTCTTCGCTCCGGCGTTACTGCTCGCGATCCTGCATGATGTTGGCGGATGGCGCCTGGGGCGCTCCAACGAAGGAATTCGCCTCGCACAACATCTCGCCGAGTCGGGAGCCGGTGGAGTTGCGGCGCAGGAGATCTGGCGGCTCGGTGGGCGACCTTACCTGCGCGGGCACGAGCCGCTGATGGCGCTCCCGCCTGAGTTATTGAATGATTCGTCGACCGCGACGACGGTTGCGAACGCGCGCTGGGTCGCGCTGCGGTCCGGAACGGCTCGCAGGAACGGCGATGCGATCATGGCGCCGCTGGGGTTTGTGCGGGATGCGACGTGGGCCGGCGACGACTACGTTCTCTACGTGCGACAGAAGTAATCAGAGTGTGCCCGCCAGATGCGGCGTCATCCGCTCAGTCACTCAAGTCGGTGCCTCTGATTGCGATGAACCGGAACACCGCTGCGGACGCCGCGCCCAGTACCGTTCCAAGCAGGATGATCCCGAGCGTTGAAAACATCAGCTCTGGAATCGGCAATAGATGTTGCGAGATCGTCCCCGCCGCCACATGCACGAGCGCGAACATCGCCGACATGAACGCGAACAGCGCGAAGGGGATATGGCCCAGCGCCGCGCCTGCCCACATCGTCTGCGACAACGAAATGGGACCGCGTTGCTTCAGCGTCAGGTAGGCCGGCAGCCCGCCGGATATCGTGACGAAGGTCGCGGAGACGCCGGCGAGGAATGCGATGCCGATGGATCCGTCCCAGAGGACCCCCCCAGAAGGGTGCTGACCACCGGCATTATCAGGAATGCCAGCCAGAGTCGCCCGAGGGAGTGCGGCTCTGGTCCAAACCCGGTGAAGGTGGCGATCGTCCACGGTCCTGGCGGCATCATACGCCCGTTGCTTCCTCGACCTTTCTGCCCTTCTCCTTCAAACAGAGTTGTCACCGGAACCGCACTTCCGTTCGGCCCGGTCGATCTGAACGCTACTGAAAGACCGATTGGCCGCAGGAATCGCGTGGTATGTGGCTTGCGGCAGGGGTTTCAATGACCCCTGATTTTCCCGGGAAGCCGGACGGCGAAGACGCGGATTCGGCACCCGCTGAACCCGTCGAATCATTCGCGGCGCTCACGCTCGAGGAGCTCGATGCGCTGCCCGAGACGATGCCGCCGGTGACGCCACCCTCCGCTGATGCAACGCCTTCGCGATCGCTCACTGGAACAGAGAAGCGTGTCGCGGCGGCAAGTGTGCTCGGGGGGGAGTGCTGACGTTGCTGGTCCTGATGACACGCACCGGCGGTTCGGTGAGTCCCGCGGCACAACCATCTCCGATACCGGTGCCGGTTCGCGCCGCCGCGGTGGTCTCGACCGACGTCGTCGCGACGACTCCCGCGTGGACCGAGGAGAATCGAGACACGTGGATCGCGGGTGCGCGTGGCGCTCTCGCGTTCGAAGTTCCTGCTGATAAGCCGGTCAGCGTCTGGATGCGCACCGTGCGTCCGTCACTCGTGGTCCGCTGCGAGGCGAACGTGCTCGACGTGTTCGTGTTCACGGACTCTGCCGCAAGGATCGAACGGGACACGCCGGATCACACCGTCAGCGTTCGATTCGATGATGGTGGGGAGACGTCGACACGCTGGCCGGATGCCGATACGCACGACGCGCTCTTTGCGCCGGATGGCGCCTCGTTCGCGAAGCGTCTCGCCGCGGCGCAGACGCTGCGGTTTGGCTATACGCCGCACAACGCTGAGCCGGTGACCATGCAGTTCCCGGTCGCGGGGCTCGCGCCGCTGCTCGCGCGCGCCGCCAAGGACGGGTGCAAGGCCGCCGCCTTCTAACACGGAGTTCACTTAATCCAGGGATCGCACCGATCCTTCGCGGACAGGCGCTATGATCTGCGGCATGCCGTTCACACGCCGCAGCTTTTTGACCAGCGCCGGTGCCGCCACGGCTGCCCTGAGCGTCCGCCTGTCAGCGCAGGCGCCGATGCCAGGCGGCCCCCCGTCTGGCGCTCCCGCCGTGGTGGCGGCGAACGAAATGTACTGGCAGCAGGTGGCGAGTCAATACCGGGTCGCCGACAAGGTGATCAATCTCGAGGCCGGCTACTGGGGTGTCATGGCGACGCCGGTCGCCGAGAAATATTTCCGGCAGGTCGAACGCGTCAACCGGGAGAGTTCGTACTACGCGCGCCGGTCTTATCCCGCGGATCTCACCGTGGTTCGCGATCGGGTCGCCAGTTTCCTGCGTGTCGAGCCTGACGAGATCGCCTTCACCCGCAGCGCCACCGAATCGCTCCATTGCCTGATCGGTGGATACAACCGCCTGAAGTCCGGGGATGCTGTCCTCTTTGCGGACGTCGACTACCCGGCGATGCAGAACGCCATGAAGTGGCTCGCCGAACGCCGCGGCGTCCGTGTCGTCCGCTTCGGGTTGCCCGAACCCGCGACCTACGAGAACGTGATCGCGGCCTACGACGAGACGCTGAAGAAGAATCCCGACGTGCGTCTCGTGCTGCTCACGCACGTCAGCAACAAGACCGGCCTCGTCGTCCCGGTGGCGGAGTTGTCGCGACTGGCGTGCTCCCGTGGCGCGGACGTCATCGTCGACGCGGCGCATTCGATCGGGCAGATGGACGTTGGTATTCCCGAGATTGGTGCGGACTTCGTCGGCTTCAATCTTCACAAATGGATCGGCGCACCGCTCGGCGTAGCGGTGGTCTATATCAAGAAGACGCGGCTCAGCGACGTCGATCGCATGATGGGAGACGAGGAGTCAGCGGCAGCGAGCATCAACAGCCGTGTGCACACGGGGACGACGAACTTCGCCGCGTTCCTGACGGTGCCGGAAGCGCTGGACTTCCATGTAAGGGTTGGGACGGCGCACAAAGCGGCGCGGCTGCGATATCTACGCGACCGGTGGGTGAGCGCGGTGCGCAACGTCCCGGCGATCCAGGTGCTGACGCCGGACGATCCGCGCATGTCCGCCGGTATCACGTCGTTCCGCTTCACAGGACGCGGCACCCGGCAGGACGTCGAGCGCGTCGTCGACACGCTGCTGACGAAGTACGGGATCTTCACCGCGCGGCGAACCGGGATCGACGGCGGCGACTGCGTTCGTGTGACGCCAGCCCTCTACACGCGTCCCGCGGATGTGGACCGGCTGGCGGCGGCGCTGAAGGAGATGGGGACCGCCGGGTGACGCGGGGTTTGCCCATCGAGCATCGAGCCAAACACCGACGACGGCACCCCGCGCTCGGTAGATACTGAACCATGTGCCGGGGGCGGGGATCGAACCCGCACGCCCTTACGGGCACGGGATTCTAAGTTTGGTGCGTCTGTTGGAAACAACAACGAACCTGCTTCAAACCCCAATGTTGTTAGGGGCTCTCGTGAGGTGGAGGTGGGTGGAGAAGGATAGGAATGTATACAGACCGTTACGGTCACGCTCGCAGGCGGTCGGATGTGGCCCCGCTGGGAGTCGAACCCAGACGCCCGTTAGGGCAGCGGATTTTAAGTCCGAAGCGTCTGCCATTCCGCCACGGGGCCGTGAGCATCAGTTTACCCCTCCCACGTCACCCTGACAGATCTCCCGTCACCCTCCCCCTCGGGGGGCTCCAGACCCCTACCCTGAAGGATAAAGCCGGTCCTGTGACGTCTGGTGGTGGGGCCACCGTAACCGCAGCGTCTTATCTTGAACCTTCGCAGCCGCTCTTGTGCCGCGGGTTCGCCGCGGGCACGAGTTCAATCCAGCATGGCTCGGAGGTGGACATTCGCCGGTCCGCTGGCAATTCGAATAGTTCCGGTGCTGGGTCGCTACGTCGGATGTTCGTCATGCGGTATTCGATGGTGCCCATGCGGTCGTCCACATGCGTAGCAGAGACCAACAAGCCCAAAGCCGGCGACTCCCACCGCTCGTAGGTCTGCCCGTCGGTCGACGACGTAAAGCGCCATCCCACCGCTTCGAGTCCCTCGATGGTTCGGCTGCCCAACGGCTCGCCGGTGGCCGTGACCTCCGAGAGAGTAGGCCGGAACGTCAAGAATCTGAGGCGGTCGATCGTTAGCGCGAAACTGCGGCCACCGCCAACCGCTGTGTCCGCAGCGTGCCGAGGTCCAGGGCTGACGCTTTGTTTGTCGGTTGCCAGCAAATACACGAGGGCCTTGCTGTCTGCTTGAATCGTGACGCGCGGCTGCCCTCCCGTGACGAGTTGCTCGACCCGAAGCTGGCCTGCACGATCCCGATAATAGTGAGCCGTGCTGGTCTGCTGAATCGGACTCCCATCGCCGAGCTTCCCTCGAACACTCGTGGTCGCTACAGCGGAGAACGGTGCATCGAGAATCGGCTCGCCGGAGAAGATGCCGTCCGCATGGCCGCGAACTAGCGGGAGCACCAGATCTGCATTGGCCCAAACGGTTTGTGAAAGGGTGGCGCCGAGCGCGACGACTGCAGCGATTCCGACGCTGAGCAAACGCATGTCTATCTCCCACTAAACGGTTAACATGAGCGTTTTGACGAGTGGCGGTCTGGGGCGGTTGGGGAAACCGCACCCTGCCGCCGAAGGAAGTGGGCCCGGTGCTCGGGGTCGAACCGAGATGACCGTGAGGTCAAACGATTTTAAGTCTGCGTGTTTGCCAGTGTCACCACAGGGCCGCGAGCATCAGTTTACCCTGCGGGTCACCACGACGACCGCCCCTAGGCTCTCAGTCTGATGTATCGGTTTTCGTCGCCTCGGAGCGTTCCGAATCTTCTTCTGCCGTCGATCAGTAACGAGGCCGTCGTGATGCCAGAGGTGACCGCATGCCTCGCACATGCAGCAGGTGCCCGTCAACGATGGGATGGTCTCCAGGACGGGTCGCGACGCACACTTCGGGCACGGCAAATCAAGTTTTCGCCTGGGCAGAGTCATCGGGGTCCTGGGAGAGCGACTCAGCTTAGCAAAAAGGCTGAGACGGTTCTTCCGTCCGTAATCGGCTTACGTGAGGCCCAGGCGGGCCCCGTTGCACTGTCCACCGTAGGGCAAACCCTGATCCTGTTCCGGTGCATAGCAGTCTGAGGGATGCTGATGGTTGATGCGGACACGCAGACGATTGAGTTCGGAGACGACCAGACGCGAAGGATTGATGCCTTATTAACACGTCCTGCTACGCCGACGCACCTGAGAAAGACCGCTGCGTCTTCTCCGATCTATCCGAGAAGGAGTTGCGGCAGCGGTTCGAGAAGCCCTACCAGCGCGGGAAGAGTTTCCTGAGCGGCAGCGAAGTGATCGAGTCCTCCCGGATTCGGCAGACGGCCATCATCCGCACATTCGATCCCGAGCAGATCGAGCTCCCGAAAATTCAGGCAAAGAGTCGCAGGGGGGACGAGGCGTTCAATCGCACAAAATTGCCCAGCAGTGCGCCGGCGCGGGTTTTTTGCGCTACAGTTCGCTGGATATGTTCAACCAAGCAGAGCGTAGGACAAGGCCCCGAACATACCTCTCTGAGGCGCAGCCCCAACACTGTCCCCAGTGCGACGGTAAGTCGCTCATTCCCCAAGGCGAGTGGTTCAGGTTACGCGTAGCCGGTGCTACCGTGCGCCGCCTACTCAGGTGGCGGTGTGACACGTGTCAATCCCTCTTCTCGACTCCCGATCGCGACGAATCGATACACTGA
>JACDDJ010000030.1 GCA_013817065.1 Acidobacteriota bacterium | reverse complement strand
GTGTCGAGTCCCTGGACGAGGCCGATGTTCCCGGCGAAGAGCACCACGAACCGATTCGTCCATCCGTGCTCCGCGCGCGCCGCGTCGCGGACCTGCTGGCCGGCCGGCGCGAACAACCGCGGATCCACCCAATGGTTCGCGACTGAGACCCTGGCCGGCGAGACACCTTTCGCGAGGAGGTTGTCGCGCGCTCCCTCCGTCACGACGAAAATGTGATCCGCCTGCCTGTACACGACGCGCTCGAGCCAGGACATGAAACGGATCAACGGACCGTCCTTCATCAAACCGGAGAGCAACGCGCTCTCCGGCCAGATGTCCTGCACATCATAGACAAACCCGACGCCGCGGATCCGCGCGATGATCGCCGCCGCCACACCGACCGTCAGGGGCGGATGCCAGACGTAGATCACGTCACAGGCCGGCGAGAAGAGACTGGCGAGCGGCGCCGTCAACATGAAGGACGCATAGTTCAAAATGCGGCCGAGCGCGCGCGTTCCGTGGTAGGGATACTCGAATGCGCGCACCACCGGAACACCGTCCACCGTCGTCCGCTCCATCGGTCGGAGGCGGAAGCCGTCGTAGAGGTCACCGGACGGATAATTCGGATATCCCGTGAGTACCGAGACCTGGTGGCCACGCGTGCGGAGCGCCTCGGCAAGCTCTGACGGCTTGGGAACGGGTTCCGGCGCGTAGTACTGCGAAAGGATCAGGACCCGCATCGCGCGAGGTTCACTGCGACGCCTGGTGACGCCGGACGCTCAAATACCCGAGCAGGATCTTGGCGACGGCGCGCGAGGCGCGCGGCTGCAGGTACTCGGGCGGCGCGGCCCAGTCGTTCCCAAGCGAGAGCGCCAGCCGCAGCGCCTGCAGGACGCCCTCGGCTGCCGCGCCGGAGAGAACGTTGCTGCCGCACTCGAGGGTTTCCGGCCGTTCGGTGACGTCCCGCAGGGTCACGTTCGGCACCCCGAAGATCGCGCATTCCTCCTGGACGGTCCCGCTGTCGGACAGCACTGCGCGCGCGTGGCGTTCGAGCTTGACGAAGTCGAGGAAGCCGAGGGGCTCGAGCATCCGCACCCGCGGCGATGCCGCGCCGAGGCCGAAACGCTGCAACTTGTCGGCAGTGCGCGGGTGAACACTGACGGCGACGGGGGACGACTGGTCTTCCGCTACGGCCGACAGCGCGCCGAGAAAGGCCTCGAGGCGCTTCGGCTCGTCAACGTTCTCCGCCCGATGGAGCGTCACCAGCAGGTACTCGCCTGCCGCAAGCCCAAGCCGGTCGAGCACGTCGCTGGCGTCGCTGCGTTCGCGATGCGCTTCCAGCACCTCGGAGATCGGATTCCCGGTCACGAAGATGCGCTCGCGCTCTATCCCTTCGCGGACCAGGTTCTCCTTGCTGCGTTCGGTATACGGCATCAGGATCGTGCTGGCGTGATCGATGATGCGTCGGTTCACTTCTTCCGGAACCCGGTCGTCGTAACAGCGGTTGCCGGCTTCCATGTGAAACACCGGGATGCCCATGCGCGCTGCCACGAGCGCCGCCAGCGCGCTGTTGGTGTCACCAAGAATGAGGACACGATCCGGGCGCTCACGCGCGAACACCTCGCCGGCACGAGTCAGTATCTGACCGGCCTGCTCCGCGAAGCTGCTGGCCTCGACGCCGAGATGCAGATCCGGCTGCCGAAGCCCCAGGTCGGTGAAGAACACGTCGCTCAATCGCGGATCGTGGTTCTGCCCGGTGTGAACGAGGACCTGCCTGCAGAACGGGTCGATGACCTTGATGATCTCGCTGAGGCGGATGATCTCGGGCCGGGTACCGAACAGCGTGCAGATCTTCATGCGGTCCGCCCGGCGCCGGCGAACGGGGCCATGTACGGCGCGAGCAGCGGTTCGAGCTCCTTCGCGTGAACCGTGATTACCTCTGAGCTGTACTCACCACGAAGCGCCGAGGCCGGCGTCTCGGACTGAAGCTCCGGCAGCATCGGACAGATGACGTAGTAGCCGTCCCGTTCCGTCGTCCGGTAGCACTCCTCCTCCGAGACCATCAACTCGTGAATTTTCTCACCGGGACGGATGCCGATGAACGTCTTCTGGATACCGCGCTCGCCGATCATCACGTCCGCAATCTCTTCGACGCGGGCTGATGGCGCGCGTGGAACGTAGGTGTCACCGCGGCGGCCCGAGCGGATCGCGGCGAACACGGTGTCGACGGCCTGGTCCAGCGTCAAGAGGAATCGGGTCATCTCCTTCATCGTCAGCGTGACCGGCCCGCCCCGCGCGATCTGATCGACGAACAGTGGCACGACGGACCCGCGCGATGCGACGACGTTGCCGTAGCGTACGCAGGCGAATCGCACGCGACTCTCGAGGTTCGCTTCGATCAGGATCCGCTCCATGATCGCCTTCGTCATGCCCATGACGTTGATCGGCTTGCAGGCCTTGTCCGTGGAGATGCCGATGACCGTCTCAACGCTCGTGCGGTTGTCCCGGACCGCCCGCACCAGGTTCTGGGTTCCGATCAGGTTCGTCTGAATCGCCTGGAACGGAAAGTACTCGCAGGACGGTACTTGCTTCAGCGCCGCGGCATGAATGACGAGGTGCGTGTCACGAACAGCCTGCACGACTGACGGATAGTCGCGCATGTCGCCGATGACGAAGCGCAGCACCTGCGTCGAGTTGCGATAGATGATGTCGTCGGTTGCTTCGCTGCGGCGCATGAACGAAAGCCGCATCTCGTGCTGTTTGGCCTCGTCGCGCGAAAACACCGTGATCCGCGCCGGCACGCCGAGTTCGCCCGTCAGCAGTCGGCGGACCATCGCATGACCCAGCGATCCGGTGCCGCCGGTGACCAGCACGTTCTTACCTTCAACCAGCATTCAGTCCTCTCCACCTGTCGTATGGCGTGTCATCTGCAGCCAATTCGCCGATCATCTCGGGCCACGTCGGCGGGTCGTAACCGGTCGCGACTCTGAAGCGGCGTCCGTCGAGGCTGCGGTCGATGCGAACAGAATCATCCGACTCGATTGTCAGCCCCATTCCGAACGCCCGATTCAACAGGACCAATAAATCGTACTTGGAAATCGGATCCGCCGCGACGTGGTAAATGCCCTCGAGCGAGGGGTGCGATCCGATCACGCGCAGGATCACGCGACTCAACTCGATTGTCGTGAGACCAGAGAAGATGGCCTCAGTGAACCCGGGTGCGGTTCCCTTCTGAGCGAGGAACCACTCGACCAGCCCTTGAGAGGTCGCAAGCTCCCGCCCGATGATCGAGGTCCGCAGCGTGAGTGCGCCCGGACCGGACACTTCGCCGAGCTGCTTGGTGCGTCCGTAGAGGTCGACAGCGTCTGGTTCGTCGGTTTCAACATAGCGTCCCTTGCGACCCGCAAACACACAGTCGGTGCTCACGTGGATCAGTCGCGCACCTGAGGATCGGCACAGGGCGGCGAGCCGGTGCGGGAACAGACTATTCACCGTCAACGAGACGATCGGATCCTTCGCTTCTCCCCGCTGCTTGACGACGCCGATGCAGCTGACGACGACGTCGGGGCGGACGGCTTCGACTGCCCGCACGACCGTGTCGAAGTTGTCGGCCTCTACGCCGACGAGGATTCGGCCTCGATCGAGCGGGGCGTCGGCGGGGATGGCGCGGGTATCGCGCACGGTGGCCCACGTCTCGAGGTGCGGGCTGGCCGTCAGGAACAGCTTGTGACCAAGCATGCCTGCCGCCCCCAGGATCAACAGCTTCATGCGTGCGCCTCCGCGGCCCGCTGCAGTTCGCGGATCGTGTTATCCGCCGTCCGTTCCCATGTAAACGTCGCCGCCCGCGCCGCGCCCGCGATCGCCCGCTTCGCGGCGTCGGCTGGTCCCGAGAGTATCGCGTTCAATTGCACGGCAAGCTGACCGAAGTCCCCCGGCCGATAGTAGGCCGCGGCTTCGCCGAAGAACTCCGGCATGGGTTCCTGGCTCGTGGACACAATTCGCGCGCCATAGCTCATGGCCTCGAGCGCGACGTTTGGACACGCCTCGGCACGGCTCGTAACGATGAAAGCACCGCACCGGCTGTATGCCCAGGCCATCTCCGCCGACGTGAGTTGCCCGGCCCACGTGACCGCGCGCTCGATGCCAAGCGATCTCGCGAGCTTGGCCATTCGGGTAGCGTAGGATCTGCCGCTCGCATCAGCGTGACCGGCGATGACAAGCGTCTGGCCCGGATTGCGCCGCACGACGTCCGGCAGAGCCCGGATGGCATCCTCGAGTCCTCGCGCAGCGCGGATGGAGCCGGCGGTGAACAGGAACCCCGAGCGGAGTTGTCGAAGCTTGCTCGGGATCAGTGAGGCGGGACGCTCACGAACCGGCGCGATGCCGTGGTAAACGACACTGATCCGATCCTCGGGAACGCGCCAGCGTTCCTTCACGAAAGTCTCGACGTGCTTCGACACCGCGATCACGCGTGACGCGCGCCGACAGGCGGCTCGCGCCGCGATCGCGCGGGCAACGTTCCTCAATCCTTCTTTCCAAGGGTTGCCGGCGAACGGCACCGTTAATGGCTCCATGTTACGCACCATCACTACAGTCGGGGTGGAGCCCAGGCGAACCAGTCGCGCGGTCGGGAAAAAGATCACGTCAGGCGCGATCGCCGCAAGTTGCCGCCGGAGATCACGGTGGGGATCCTGGAGAGTCCCGGCCGCCCACGTTCTCACCTGCTCGAATCCCGGCACCGTCACGCCGGGCGGTGCAAACACGGCGAGATGAGCAACTCGAGAATCGGCGTCGATCAGCGGCAGCAGGGCTGCGAGGTATTTGGCGTAGCCGCCGCTCAACCCTCCGCTTGTTAGATTCACCAGAGCGACCTTCAAGGCGGGCACGCGTCGTTCCGGACCTTGCGCTTCATGCCGCAATGCGGTACTCGCGCCGCCACAATTCAAACATGGTGAGCGCAAACAGTCGCTGCGTGTTGTCGAATCCCATCCTCTGCGCGCGGAGCAGTCTCGAGATTTCGCGAGGATTGAACAAACTCGCAGGGGCCTCCTTGAGGATGGCTTCCGCCTGCCTGCCCCACGCGCCAGCAAACCACGCCGCCAGTGGCATCGTGAAACCCTGTTTTCGACGGATGTCGAAACCGGGCGGCAGCAATCGCCGGGCGAGCATCTTGGGTAGAACCTTCAACTCGTCACGTGTGGTCCGCAGCCGGTCGGGAACTTCCCCGAACGCGAACTCGACGATGTGATGGTCGAGCCACGGGGCGCGAAGTTCGAGACCGTGGAGCATGCTCGCTCGATCGACCTTCACCAGATAACCGTCCGCGAGAGTGGTCTGGAAGTCGGCCTCCGTTGCCTGCCGAAGCACGCTCGCGCCGGGTGTACAGTGCCCGGCCCGATACTCCTCTGGCGTGCACCGGCCGGTGCCATCACTCATCGATGGCACGATCAATCGTTCGCGAGCGGCGCGGTCGAAGTAGACATTGAGATGCGCAATGCCCCCGCGCGTATCCTGGTCGAACCCGATCAGATGGTTGCGTCCGCGCGTGCCGGGTGGGAGCAGCCGCGCCGCGCCCGACACGCCGCGGCGGACCCACAGCGGGACTCGGCCGCGAATCCGCTCGGCCTTCATCATCCATTGGTAGTGAGGGTATCCGCCGAAGAGCTCATCGCCACCATCTCCCGTCAGTGCCACCGTCGCGTGGTTGCGGATGAGCGCGGAGATCATGGCCGTCGGCACGAGTGCGGAGTCGGCCAGAGGTTCGTCGAACTGACGTGCCAGCAGAGGCAGGAGGTCGGTGGGGGCCTCGTCCGCGCGCAACTCGATGTGATCGGTGCCAAAATGACGCGCAATTTCCCGCGCGAAGGGGGCCTCGTCGAACCGTGCGTGCCCGGGGAACGAGACGTTGAAGGTCTTGACCGGCGTGCTCGACGCCCGTGCGGCCATCGCGACAACCAGGCTCGAGTCCACGCCCCCGCTCAACATCACCCCGACCGGCACGTCAGCGACGAGCTGCCTCCGGACTGAGGCCTCCAGCAATGTTTCAAGCCGCTCGCTCAGCTCGTAAGCATCACCGCGCGGATCCGGAGCGGTCTGCGGCAAGGTCCAGTAACGCCGGATGCTCAGTTCGCCGGTGGTCGTCCGCCACACCAGCGAATGCGCGGCCGGCAGTTTGGTCACGCCGTCCAGAATCGACAGGGTTCCGGGCACGTAACCGTAAGTCAGGTAGTAATCGAGCGCCTCGACGTTCAGTGATCGGTCGAACGTCCTGTCCGCCATCAGCGCCTTCAGCTCGGATGCGAAGGCCAGCCCTCCGGGCACCGATCGGTAATACAGTGGCTTCTCGCCGACCCGGTCGCGGGCGATCAGGAGACGTTGCTGCGCCGTATCGTACAGGGCGAAGGCGAACATACCGTCCAGACGTTCCAGGCAGGCATCGCCCCATTCGAGATAGGCAACGAGAATGACCTCCGTGTCGGAGGCTGTCCTGAAGACGTGCCCCTTCCCCAGGAGTTCGCGCCGCAACTCCCGATAGTTGTAGATCTCTCCATTCAGCACGATGGCCAATCGTCCACTGGCGTCGTGCATCGGCTGGTGGCCCGCCGGCGAAAGATCAATGATTGCCAGCCGTCGATGCCCCAGCCCGACACGGCCGTCGTCGGACCACCACTCACCCGCGTCGTCGGGCCCGCGATGCGAAAGCGGCGCGAGGATCTCCGAGAGGGTCTCGCGCCGTCGGTGGGGTATGGAGTGTGCGAGACCGGCGATGCCGCACATCTCAGAAGGATTCCATGCGTAGCAGCAATCTGCCGGTGTAAGGGCTCACAGAGACAGGTGCTTCTGGACCGACGATGGCACGTACGAGGGAATCCATTGCGCAAGGGCGGCCTCGAGGCGCATCCGTTCGCCCGAACCGGCGGCGGCCTTCAGCGCGTCGAGGGATCGCGCCAGCTGCGCTCCCTCGATCGGATCATGCTCAATCACCCGCAGTACTTCGGGGTGGGTCGTCGGTTCGACGAGTGCACCCTGCTCCCATAAATTCTCCTCGAGCTTTTCGCCCGGTCGCAATCCGGTGAACACGATCGGGATCTCGGCTGCGCTCAGGCCAGAGAGGCGGACGAGATCCTCTGCGAGCTGGACGATCGGCACGGCTTGTCCCATGTTCAGCACGAACAGTTCGCCGCCCGAGGACAAGCCCCCCGCCTGAAGCACCAGGTGAACCGCCTCGGGGATGGTCATGAAGAACCGCGTGACGTCGGGGTGCGTGATCGTGATCGGACCGCCGCGCTCGATCTGGCGCTTGAACACGGGCACGACGCTGCCGCGGCTCCCCAGCACATTGCCGAACCGGACGACAGAAAAAGCCTGACCCGAACGGCGTGCGCCTTCGCGGACGATCATCTCGGCCAGCCGCTTGGATGCGCCCATCATGCTCGTGGGCGACACGGCTTTGTCGGTCGAGATCATGACCAGGCGCTCGACCGAGGCGACGATACAGGCGTCGACGATGTTGCTCGTGCCGATCACGTTGTTGGTGATGGCCTCTTCCGGATTCTCCTCCATCAGCGGCACGTGCTTGTGCGCCGCGGCGTGAAACACGATCTGCGGCATGCCTTCGCGGAAGCAGGCCGCCAGACGGGCGGGATCTCGAATATCGGCGATCACCGCTTGAATCTTCAACGCCGGAAAATGCTCCCGCAGCTGCGATTGCGCTTCGAAAATGCTGTTCTCGCCGTGACCGACAAGCATCAGCTTCGCCGGATTCGCGAGCGCGATCTGGCGGCAAAGCTCCGAGCCGATGGACCCTCCGGCACCTGTCACGAGCACGCGCTTCTGGACCAGGTACATGCCTGTGTCGGGCCGCGTCGTGACCTGCTCGCGGCGCAGGAGGTCCGCGATCTCGACCTTTCGCAGGCGCGACACATCCAGCTGCCCGCCCAGCAGTTCGTAGACGCCCGGCAGAATGCGGGACGGCGTACCGCTGTGCCGGCACGCCTCGGCGACCATGCGGACCACGCTGCCGGATGCAGCCGGCATCGCAATGATGATCTCGGAGATCTGATAGCGTTCGATCGCGTCGGTCAGCATGGCGAGAGGCCCGACCACCGGCACGCCCTGCACGTGCTTGCCACGTTTCGACCGTTGGTCGTCGAGGAACGCGACCGTCTCCATCCCGAGCTGCGGGTTGCGGCGCACTTCTCGCACCACCATCGCGCCCGCGTCACCCGCACCGACTACCAGTACGCGTTTCACCGATGTGCCGCGGGCGGCTTTTCCCTGGCCGTACCGATTTTCGGCAGCGAGTCGAACCGCCATCCTCAGTCCGCCCGTCCCGCAGAGCGTCAGCAGCCAATCGATCACCAGCACGGCGCGCGAGAACTCGTAAATTCTCCCCGATACCGTGCCTCCGGCGACCAGGGCCGAAACGGCGACAGACGAGGCCGTTACGGCTATCAATACCGCCAGCAGATCCTGCACGCTCGCGTAACGCCACAAGCGCGAGTACATGCCGAGGGCAAGGAACACGATCGGCTTCACGATCAGGACGGCGATCAGGAAAGGCACGAATTCCGGCCGGTGAAGAGGGAACAGCCAGTCGAACCGCAGTGCAAATGCCGCGTATGTGGCGATGCCCACAATTGGCACATCGCACAGCAGCAGATAACGATTACGCATTAGGACTGTCTGGTTACTGCCGGGTGTCGGAGGCTGCCCATGGCTATCAGACGCTCCGCCTCAACTTGGCAAACGTTACCTGATTCTATAGGATTGACTGACCAAACCAAAGAAGGGTCAGACTCGCCGCGACCCGCAGGCTTTGATCACGAGAGCCTCGCCAGCCGCTGCCGTCGGCCCTCGCGTCGCGTCCCCCAGCTCATCAGAAGATGCATACCAGTCACTCCGTCGGGACTCCCCCTTTCGACGAGCCTCGGCTGATCGACTATCTGAGCGTCCTCAGCCGTCGTCGTCGTTTGATCCTCGGTGGAACTCTTGCGGTAGTTCTGATCGGGCTCGCGGCAATCATGCTGTTGCCGCGCGTGTATCAGAGTACCGCCACCATCATGGTGGTCGCCGCCAAGCTGGATGGGCAGGGCACCCCTATGGAGGCCCAGCTTGGGACCTATCGCGCGATTCTCGACAGCGAAGGCATCGCGGCCCAGGTATTGGCGGAAGCAGGACTCGATAAGCCCCCTCACAACCTCCAGGTCACGGATGTGGACGCCAGAATTGAGCAGGTGCCCGGAACTTCAGTGCTGCGTCTCCATGCGACAGCAAGGGAACCTGGACCCGCGTCGGTGTTCGCAAATGGGCTGGCCGATCTCGCGATCAAGCTCAACCAAACTTTGAGTCAGGACGAAGCCCATCAAGCCCACGAACGAGTCGGGGAGCTGCTCGGCCAAGCCAAAGAGCGCCTCGACCGGGCCTCGGCCGAGCTGTTGAACTTCAAAACCAGCGCGCAGGTTGACGCCCTCCGAAAAGACGTCGACGCTGTTCTGACCGAACGAGAACAGTTATTGAGCTTGAGAGTGGAAGTCGCGTCGGAAGAAGCAAGACTCAGCCGAAGTGAGCAGGAACTGGCGGCACAACCCAGGGTGCTCGACGTCCCAAGGGGCAGCTCTCAGGAAGGCAACCTCATGGCCGCCGCACGGGCAGCCGAGCAGGAGGCAGCGACGAAACAGCAGGGTTCTGCTACACCTCTTATCGGACTCAATTCATCGTCTCCCTTTTCGAACCCTGTCCACGAGGCGCTTCAGTATCAAGTGTCTATGAGTCGCAGCCGGCTGGCGGCGCTGAAGCAACGCGACCGTGAGTTGGGCGACCGGAAGCTCGGCGCGGCTCAGCTGCCCGTAATGACTGAGCTCTACCGGCGAACTGCGGGTTTGTCGGAGCGCGAACTCGAGTGGGAGATAGCGAAGAAGGGCTATGAGGAATTGCGCTTGCGCTTTGACCAGGCACGCGCCCAGGTGACGAGCCGGAGCAGCCAGGTGCAAATTGTCGGTCAGGCGGTCACGCCGACCCGCCCTCACAGTCCGCGGAAGGCCCCGATCCTTGTGGGGTCTCTGGTCTTGGGGCTTCTGATCTTTGTAGGCCTGGCATTTTTGCTCGAGTATCTGTCAGCCGTACGGTCATCCGAGGCTCGCGCCTCCGATGACGCTTTGCATCCGTGAAAGACGCGACTGGACAAAGCCGGGCGGTGCGCCTGGGCGGTGAACTGGTCTGGGTGAGCATCGGTCAGGGACTCGCCGCACTCGGTGGTCTGGCTGGCGTCCGGTTCCTGACGGAGGTGCTCCCGCCTCAGGCCTACGGCCAGTTGGCTCTCGGCATGTCGGTAGTGGCTGCTGTCCAGATGTCGGCGCTGCAACCACTGTTTGAAGGTAGCCTGCGCTTCTTTCGGACGGCCGCTGACAGTGGCCAGGCCGGGGCACTGGTTGCCGCAGTGCTCAGATTGACGACGCGAGTGGCCCTCTTCGAAGCTGCGATAGCACTCGTCGCATTCGCGCTGCTCGCAGCCATCAACCCGCAACTGCTGGGCGTGGCCGTCGGTGTCGTTGCGGTCTCACTTATTTCGACGTGGACTGTGACAATCAGCGGCCTGCAGAATGCCGCCCGTCACCGAATCGTGGTGGCCTGGCACGACGGGCTCACGCAGTGGATGCGGTTCGGCGCGGCGATCGTTCTCATCTGGTTGATCGGCCCGTACGGCAGCGTTGCCATCGCAGGGTATGCCATCGGCTCGGCTTTGGTCCTCGCCTCCCAGATTGCGTTTCTGCGGAGCTCCGGCGAGTTCCTCCAGTCCTCTCCTGTGGCGCAGCGGGACGAGATACGGATCTGGGAATCTAAAGTGAGGGCGTATGCGTGGCCGTTCGTCACGTGGGGTCTCGCTATTTCGGCCCAAATAGCCTCTGCTCGCTGGGCCTTGCAGTTCTTTGGCACCAGCGAGACCGTTGGTCTCTACTCGGCATTGCACCAGGCTGGGTACTATCCCCTCGTTCTCTTTATCGGCGTTCTGACTCAGTTCTCAGCGCCGGTGATCTTTCGAAGGGCAGGTCCGGGTTCAGATCCGACTCAGACGAACGACGCTCGTCAACTCGGTTGGATCCTGATCGGCACCGCGCTGGCCTTCACCGCTCTGGCGACCGGCATTGCGGCGCTGTCACATGCGCTGGTTTTTGCGACTCTTGTGGGCCCTGAGTACAGAAGCGTGTCGGAGTTGTTGCCCTGGGTGGTCCTCGGCAGCGGCCTCTTTGCGTCAGGTCAGGCCGCGTCCGTGCTGGGCATGGTCTCCGCCGACACGCGCTCCTTGATGCTTCCCAGGGTTGGTTCCGCGTTGTTTGGCGCGTGCTTGAACGGGTTCGGTGCCTGGAAGTATGGCTTGACTGGAGTTGTCTGGGCCGGCGTCGCCTACGGGGCGATCAGCTGCGCGTGGGTTGCAGGCGCGGCGGCCAGAGAGCGGCACCGGGTAGAATTCGTTCACGGAGCCTAGGCAAGCCGCGTGCGCAGTGCCTGATATGAATTCGCCGGACACAACCCGCGTGGCCACTCCTGCCCTTGGCAGTCCCAAAGCGGAGCACGTGCTCACGGCCGTGGCCTTGACGCTTATCGCGAGTACGTTGAGCTTCGGCTACATCGTCGATGTATTGATTCCACTACGCCCGGCGGTTTTGCTGTTTGCTGTCGTTTCGATATGGGCTCTCACCAGCCAATCCGTGTCACAACTGTCTCTCCTGCCGCGTCTGTCCATCTTTCTCTACGCTGTGTGCTTCAGCGCAACGCTTGGTCATCTCTTCAGTGACGACTATGTCTGGTGGTCTACCCCGGTGGCGTCGGCTTTGATCCGCAACGAACAGGTCAGCGCGGACATGATGACGGTCGGCCTTGTAGGCCTCCTCGGCCTGCTGACCGGTTTCCGCTTACACCTGGGGTTTTCGTCAAAACGACATGGCAAGCCGAGGCAGCCATTGAGCAGCCTGGGGCCGCTTGCGTTTCTGATCATGGTCTGCGTAGCGGTCGCTTTGTCGTGGCTGGTCGCGCCGAGCGCCACGATTCTGTCCCAGGCGTATAACACGGGCGGCGCCGCATCGGCTGCCGCACCCATGAATTTCAATGCCGCATACCTCCTCTCGTATCTGGTCATCATCCTGGCGTATGTGGACGCCGAGGCCGAGCCCTCGACGAGCCGGCGGCGTCTCAAATTTTTTCTGATTGTCGCCGCTACTGCTTTCATCGTGGGTGTGCTGCAGATCCTGAGGGGTGACCGCGAGTCGGCAAGTCTCCTTGCCGGTTTGGCATTGCTCTACTTGACTGGATCAGGACCGTCCCTGGTCGCATCGCACGTATCGTTTCACTGGAAGCGTATCCGTAGGATCGTCGTTCCCGCGGCGGCGTTGCTGGTCATCTTCGTGGCGGTCGGCACCGTCCGCGCCAGCCTGTCGAGCGCCGAGGGACGCGCGCGACTGTCATTCCTGGATGCCCTGGCGACCGCTGCCCAGGAGAACACATGGACCTCCGTGCTTCTGACCAACCTTGGTCAATCAGGACAGTTTCATCAGTCCAGTGCTGAATACCTGTACGGACAGACCTATCTCGACTATCTGCTATCGCTCCCGCCGGGATTTCTGACGCGCCCACTCGGCATTGAGCGGCCACTCGAAGCCCACAGAGGCCCTAACTGGTGGTTCGTAAACATCTCGGCAGGCGGCATCCATGTCGTCGTCGTACCGTTCAGGAACTTCGGGGTAACCGGTGCATTCGTTGTTCTCCTGTGTATCGGTGTGTTTATCGCGTCGGTTGAGACCGCAAATGCCCGCCGGTCCCTCGCCGCTCGGTTCCTCTACGGCTCGGTCACGGTCGCCACATTCTTCTGGTTCTGGTACGGCGACATGTACATCATCAGAGGATTGATGGCCGCCGCCGTGCTCCTGCCCGTGTACTCAGGCTGGCTGCAGATGACACGAACGTGGGCCGCGGCTCCCCGGGGCGCGTCACCGGTTCCCGAACACGGATGAACTGACCTTTCAGCGCAGCCTCAGCAGTTGCAGTGGCAGAGCGACGTCCAGGTGATCAAGGTCCGGCCTTGGCGACCGCGCGCTACAAGTCTGGCTTCTGAGGCGGCCGTCCAGCCGTCTGGTATACTGTCGTTTTTCCCGAAAGACTGAAGGAGCCTGCTGTGAAGGAAGGGATTCACCCCAAGTACAACGAGATCGACGCCCGCTGCGCGTGCGGGGCGACGTGGAAGACCCGCTCGACGAAGCAGGAACTACACCTCGAGATCTGCAATAACTGCCACCCGTTCTTCACGGGCCGCCAGAAGCTGATCGATACCGAGGGCCGCGTCGAACGGTTCACCAAGCGTTTCGGTGTGCAGACCGTCGAAGGCCGCAAGGCCGCCAACGCGGCCAGCGCCGCGGCCAAGGCGAAGAAGCAGCCGGCCGCAGCGAAGTAAGGCCACAGAAGAACCACAGGGAACACAGAAGAAACACTGTTTCCAACGGGCAACCTCGCTGGTGCAAGACCAGGCCCGAGCGGTTCGCAGGATCTCAAACGAAAAGGCCGACTCACGTCGGCCTTTCGTTTGTACGGAGCACGCGGCGCTATAGCGGCAGCGGCGCGTCGGTCGAACGCGCCAGTTTGCGGTCCAGCCGGGCGAGCCGGTGGCGCACGCTCTCCGTCCGGCGGCCGGGTTCGTCGAGCGACGCCAGCGCGAGCTCTCGCGCGCCAGCGAGATCCTTGGCGCGATGCTCCTGGTGGATTGCCAGCGCCTCGACGGCGACCTGGCGCAGATCGCCGAGCAGACCCCGTCGCATCGACCGTGGCTCCGTGAACTCGATCAGCTCCCGCCACACCGACGCCGCGACGGCGAACTGCCGGTCGCGACGCAGCCGCACGCCCAGCCGGTAGAGCGCGTCGGCGCGGACTACCGACTCCGGCGAATCACACGCATACCGGTAGCAGGCTTCGGCGCGGCCGGTGAGCTCCGCCTTCTCGAAGATCTTTCCAAGCGCCAGCGCCTCGGCAAAGTCGCGGCAGGCACCGTGCCCTTCGCGGGCCAGGCGCGCCGCACGGGCGGTCACCGCGGCGAGCGAGACAAGGTCGATACGGTTGTGTTCGAGTACTGGCTCGAGCGGACGCGGATCGCCACTGCGAACGAAGCCAAAGAAGCGGCCCGGGATCTCGAAGCCGCCGACATCACCAACGCGCTGAACGTCGAACAGCACTCGCTCGAGCGTCGACAGGCGGCAACCACCTTCGTCTGCGCCGGTGGTGCGCGCATCCGGCCGCCCCTTCCACAGCCGCCGCGCCGGATGCAGCATGTCGAAGTGCGGCACGCCGTCGAGCGGCATGGCCATCCGGTGGAAGGTCCACCGCGTCTCCATGACCGGGACGTCGAACGTCTTGCCGTTGTAGGTGACGATCAGATCGGCGTCGTCGAAGAACTCCGCGACGGCGGCGAGGAGCGCGCGCTCTCCCGCGTGACTGGTGAGGAGAAACTGGCGCACCTGGAAGGCACCCAGGTCGAAATAGCCGCAGCCGACGAGAAACGCCAGGGTGCCGGCGCCGCCGCTCAACCCGGTCGTCTCGAGATCGATGAAGACGGTTCGGGGCGGGGTGCTGCAGGGTACTGGGTGCTCCAGGGTGCTTGCGGGTGCGGGCTGCCGCTGCAGTTCGCGAAACGACCTCAACCCCGGGTCCAGCAGCGCCAGGGCATCCATGTCGTCGATCACGCACTCGCCGATCCGGATGTCGCCATGCCACCGCTCGGCTTCGTATCGCCGATCGATGACGAGGCACTCACCGAACCGCGTCGACACTCGACGCCCGCCGAGCGAATCG
>JACDDJ010000452.1 GCA_013817065.1 Acidobacteriota bacterium | reverse complement strand
CTACGACCGTGCTCTGAAAGTGGCATCGGCCGTTCCGGAGCTGCAGTTTCCAGTCATGACCTACGTCGGGCGCTCCAACGCGTTGATCAAGCTCGAACGGAGTGACGAGGCCGATCAGATTCTGAAACATGCGGGCGAGATTGCTGCCCGGCACGGCGCACGGGGCTACCAGGCGCAGCTCCTGACACAGCAGGCGATCATCGCGCACCAGCAGGCGCAACCCGATCGGGCGCTGTCTCTGCTGGCGCAGGCGGGTGATCTCGCCCGTGCGGCTGGAGGCAACCGACTCGTTGCGGAGATTGCTCTCAATACGGCGAAGATCCAGCGTGAGCACAATCGTGTGACCGCCGCCGACCAAACGCTGCGCGAAGGGATCCAGATCGCCCGGAGCATGGAGGAGCGGCTCCTGCTCCCCAGATTGCTCGCTGGACTCGCCGATCTGAAGTCGTCGCAGCGACGCTACAGCGAGGCAGCCGCCCTGCTGGACGAATCTGCGGAACTCATGGAGGGGTTGTTCACCTCGGCCAGCAGCCCGTGGGTTCAGAGTCGTCTCGTGAGCGGGATGGACGAGGTGTTCCTCGCTCGCATTCGCCTTGAGGGGGAGCGCGGAGAGATCAGCCGAATGTTCGCCGCGATCGAGCAGGCCAGAGGCCGTCCGCTGCTCGAGTTGCTGGTCAATCGTCCCCTGAGCGACCAGCGGAGACCCCAGGAACTGCGCGACGGCGAGCGGCAGATCGCAACGTTGCAGCGCAAGCTGCTCCAGACCGTCGACCGCCGGGAACGCCGGCGACTCCTGGACCAGATCTTCAACGCGGAAGAACAGTTGGCCCCCATTTCCACGGCACTGTTCGATCGCAGTCGTCGCGCCGGACCGCGAACGAGAATCGCGCTGCGCGACCTTCAGCGTGTTCTTACATCCGACGAACTCTTTCTCCAGTTCGCGCTGACCGAGCCCCGCTCCTATGTCTTGGTCGTGACCAAGACATCGGCGCGTCTCCAGAGGTTGCCGGGACGAGACACGATTCGGGGGCAGATCGAGCCCCTCTTGAAGAAACTCCACTCTGGCGAGGACGTGAGCGGGGATGCCGCGGGCTTGGCGGGAATCCTCGTCGGGTCGATGCCGGAACTGGCAACCAGGCGGCGACTGCTCGTGAGCCCGGACGCCGAGCTTCATCACGTGCCGTTCGAGCTGCTGACTACTGGGGACGGTCGGCTCTTGCTTGACTCTCACGTTGTGTCATACGTGCCATCTGGATCAGTGCTTGCGGTACTGCGCAGCGACAAGCCGCGTCCTGCGTCGTCCCGGCACGTCCTCGCGGTGAGCGCGTCACCGTCCGGCACGCCCGGCGTCGTGCCATCTGCCAAGGCCGTGTCGCGCAGCGTGTATGACCTCGATCCGGCGAAGCTCCGCCCGTTGCCGTCGGCGGACGACGAAGCGCGGTCAGTCGGCAGGATCCTCGACGCTGAAGGCGCAACGGTTCTCCTCGGCGAGCGGGCCACAGAAGCGGAGCTCAAGCGGCAGCCCCTCGCGCAGTTCGACGTGCTTCACTTCGCCGTTCACGGGATTCCGAGTACCAAGTTTCCCGCTCGCGCGGCCCTGCTCCTGCACCCCGAAGGCAGCGACGACGGCGTGCTGCAGGCACGAGAGATCCTGATGCTCCGTTTGAACGCCGAACTCGTGACGCTATCCGCCTGCGATACCGGCAGCGGCAGCGTCCACGGGCAGGACGGCGCCGCAAGCCTTGTGCGCCCGTTCATCGCTGCCGGTGCACGAACCGTCGTGGCAAACCTCTGGACAGCCGATGACACCTTCAGCCTGACCCTGATGCGGGAGTTCTACCGCCGACTCGCAACCGGCGCGGACATCGCAACGGCGATGCGCGACGCGAAGGTTCACATGTTGAAATCCTTTGGCTCTCAGGCTGTGCCCCGTCTCTGGAGCGGCGTACTCGTATACGGCGACGGCGGAGGAACGGTGTCCGCAACGAAGACCACCGAATCAAGACAGGAGTGATTGCCGTGGCCTTCTTGAGCGCAGCAGAGCGTCGATCGGTCCTCGACAAGGTGCTCACCACCGTCGACATCAAGTTCATGGGGCCGGCTGTGGACACGAAGGCTCTGCGAACCAAGCACGAAGACGCCGTGGTTGGCGCCGACACTCGCGAAGGGTTCGAAGCAGCGATAAACGGGCTCCTCAAGGACCTGGGTGCCAGCCACACTGGCTTCTTCCACGAGAGCACACCGCGCGCGGCAGGAAGGATTGCCATCGCCGCGACCTTTACCAAGGCGGACACCGCCGACGGCCATCGTTGGGTGTTTCAAGACGTGCACCCGGGGGGCGCAGCGGCCGAGGCAGGCATTCGACCGGGTGATGTTCTCCTGACGATCGGCGGCAAGGAGTTCATTCCACCGGAGGCCACGCCCTTCGCCCTTGGCGAACGCTACGTCATGACGGTGCGCCGGCCAGACGGCTCGACAAACACACCAACGCTGACCGTTCCGGCTGCCAAGGACAAGGGGCGCCCGCTCGTGGTTCCCGATCAGGTGGTGACAGCGACTCGGTTGAATGGAGGCGTCGGCTTGATGCGCGTCAGCATGTTCCCCGGCATGCTCGGCATGGATGTGGCCCGCGACATGAGCCGCGCCGTGCGAGAGCTCGAATGTGACCGGCTGATCATCGACCTCCGAGGCAACACTGGCGGCGGAATTGGCTGTCTGCGTCTAATGAGCCTGCTGTGTCCGGACCGACGGGGCGTCGGGTACAGCATCGGACGTGCTCGCGCGCAGAAGGGCTACGCGAAGGAGCAACTCCCAGCCTTCGACCGAATCCCAGCCTCGAAGCTGGGGGTTGTCCCGCTGATGTTCCGGTTCGCTCTGGCCGGTCGTTCGGTCGCTGTCTACACGGAACGGTTGGGTGCGCGTCCGCATCACGGCCGGGTAGCAATCCTCGTGAACGAGCATTCGGCCAGCGCCGCTGAAATGGTGGCGGCGTTCGCATCGGAGTACGGATTGGCCACCCTTGTGGGTGTCAGAACGCCTGGTCGCCTGGTGGGTGCGAGCACGTTCAAGGTTGGCTCCGGGTACCGTCTGGCTCTGCCCGTGGCTACGTACTTCACGTGGAAGGGGACGAACCTCGAGGGCCAAGGCGTCGAACCTGATGTTCCGGAGGCGATGTCGCCCGAAGCGTTATGGCGTGGTGAAGACAACCAGCTTCAAAGGGCGAGAGGCCTGCTGGCTAGCTGAAGTTCGTGGCTAGGAGTCACGCCGCTCGCGACTTCGTGCCTCGGATTGACATTGATTCGGAGACGCCGCGAGCAATTGAGTCATTCTCGAAGACTGCTGATCACGCGACTCAGATGCTCCGTGCGCGGATTTGTGATTCCAGCCGTCGACCGATTGGCATCACTTAGAGCAAAGAGCCCATTGCGTCACGGAGAATTCGTACCTGCCGCCAAGACAGCCGCGATCTGCTCCAGTTGCTCGCGTATTTTCTTCAGTTCTTCAACTTCGGCTGGGGCGGGGAGCATTCCGTCGCTATAGGGGCGGAGGTCGATAGTTGTAGTCTCCGAGAACGTCTTCTTGCCAAACGAGTAGGTCGATTTGATCGAAAACACTGCAGGCGTCAGATCGGCACTCGTTGCGTTGAGCACCACAAATCCCTGAGCGAGCCCAAAGACGAGTTCGGCGCCGGGCGGAAGCTGTTCAATCGGTTGCTGGAAGGCGACCGAATTTCTGAGGTTCGGCTTATCTTGTTGCCCGTACTGATAGAAATCTTTATCGAGAGTGAGCCGGACGTCACTCGCGCCGCTTTTGCCAGTATTCGCGATTCGCAGAAAGAAGACTGGGTTCTTAGGGATATGAAAAACGTTCACAGTTACGTAGGGTCGAAGCTGGGCATCTAACGCTTCACCCATCGCGTCGACGACCTGTTGGTTTGCCTTCATGATTTTGAACGTGATCCATGCGTAGACAGCTGTCGTCAGTACCAGGATTCCGGTCAGAAATTCGGTGGGAGTTAAATTCGTCATTGGTATGAAAGCGTCGTATGTAAGCTTCCTGGTTTCGTTGAGCCGATCCGCGACTCGGCGCCACAGTTTCGAGGTGCTCCCAGTGCCGTCTTAGCGGACCTGTGCAGGGAACATTCTCCAGTCGTCCCCCTCCCGGCGAATCGCGAGTTGGTAGGTCCCCCCCGGTACGCCACGGAGATCGACCGTCGCACGGACCGTCGTGACGAAGTCCCGGATCTCTCCGACGGCGCGCGCCGACGCTCGCGACTTGAGATCCGAATCCAGCACCTGGATGTCGTAGGCGCCGGGCTCAGACCCGACTGGCAGGAGCAACGTCAGGTCCACAATCCCGATAGGCAACGAAACAGGGGGGGCCTCAGGAGATGCCTGGTCGCTGCGTGTGACGGCGAACTTGCGCAGGTCGAGCTCGGTGCGGAGTCCAGCGGTCCGCGTTTGGCTCGCGGGCTGAATCTCCGGTTCTGCTTGCCGATTCATGAAAACCCAAGCCCCGCCGAGCCCGGCGACCAAAACCGCGACCGCGACAGCCGCCAACCATCCGCGGTGCGAACCAGGAACCGGCGATGCCGCCTGACGCGGGGCGTGGTCCTCCTGC
>JACDDJ010000451.1 GCA_013817065.1 Acidobacteriota bacterium | reverse complement strand
AGTCCGACGAGGTCTGCCCGATTCAAGGCATGTGGACCTTCTACGGGCAACTCGAGGAACCGAAGGAGCTGACCGTCATCGACGGCGCCAACCACCTGTTCGAGGGACAGACCGGCGAAGTTGGTGAAGCGCTCGAGGATCTTCTCGCCGACTTCTAGCGGTCAGACCTTGTTTCTTGCGCAAGTGTCACCTGGAGAAGCCACAAACGGCGCCACGAGCGCGGCCCATTCCGACGCGCGCGTCACCATCCCCAAGTGACCGGTCCGCTCGAGCATCACGTACTTCGCACCGGGGATCATCTCCGCGTACTTTCGCGTGCTCTCGACCGGAACGATTCGGTCGAGGTGAGGCTCGCCTGAGGTCACGAGCGTCGGGCACTGGACGGCAGCCCAGTCGGCGCTGAAGTCGATCGACTGGGTTTCGACGATGCGTGCGGCCATCAGGCCGGGGATCATTGGGGCCGCGGCGGCGCGCAGGCCATGACGGGCCAGGAAGCCAAGTGTCCCCAGCGAGCCACGCGCCTCGTGGACCTCGGGCCAGACCCGTCCGGGAGCGGTGGCGACGAACGTCAACGCCTTCCGCCACGGATGCGCGATGCAGGCAGCTTGCATCGGATCCGGTCTCCAGCCGGGCCCGGGGGACGACGCGATCACCAGGGCGGCGACGCGCTCGGGCCGCGATGCCGCGTAGCGCACCGCGATCAGTCCGCCGTATGAAATCCCGCAGACCGCGGCTCGCGTGAGTCCCGTCCGCTCGAAAACCTCGTCCACCTGTTGCAGGTAGTTCTCAAACCCGAGCTTCGGATCCAGCCTTCGTCCCGAGCCAAGATCACCGGCGAGCGTGTAGCTGATCGTCCGGCAGCTGGCGCCCAGCGCCGCCAGGGTGGGAGTGAACCACTCGAAGCGGCCCTGGACCCCGGGGATCACGATGATTGGAGGGCCCGAGCCCCGATCGTAGATGCGCACGTCACAGCCATCGTACCCCGCCGAAACGCGAAGCTCGTGTGCGGCGTATACCGCCTTATGTTGGACACAACCCAGCAACAGGCACTCGTCACGCGCCTGAACCGCATCGAAGGCCAGGTGCGCGGGATCCGCCGGATGGTGGAAGAACCCCGCCTGTGCGTCGAAATCCTTCAGCAGCTCGCCGCCGCCGAAGCCGCGCTCAATCGCATCAGCCTTGCTGTCGTCAAGGCACACGTCGAGAAGTGTGTGCCCGAAGGCATCGAACTTGGCGAGGTCGAACGCAAACGCCGGCTGGATGAGCTCGTCGCCATCTTCGACCGTTTCTCCAAATAGCCGCCCGCGGGTCAGCCTTGCCATGGCATCCGTAGTGCTTCTCCGAACGCGTGCGTTCTGGCGGGCCGCGGGTTCCGCGGTTACACTCGATGGATTCCAGGGTTCATCCCGGTTATAGAGGAGCTAGTGCGATGCGATTTTTTCGAGTTTTCTCCGCAGTGGTGGCCATGGTGGCAATGATGCTGGTGATGACGATGGCGGCGGGCGCGGCAGCGCAGAGCAGCCGCGGCAGCCAGCGGGTCACCGGGAAGGTCCTCGACGAGGCCGGCAAACCGATCGTCGGCGCGCAGGTGAGCGCCGCGAAAAAGGGCGAGCTGAAGCCCGACGTCTTCACCGCCACCACGAACGACAAGGGCGAGTACAGCCTCAACGGTCTCGCGGCCGGTGACTGGGTGATCGAAGCCAAGAAGAAGGACGGCACCGGCGCGGCCCAGGTCGGCGCCTCGCTCATGGAGGGCGAGCGCACCAAGAACGTCGATCTCACCATCGCCAAGCCTGCCCCGGCGGCTCCGGATCCGAGCATCGAGATCGGGGAGGAAGACAAGCGCGCGGTGGGGCTCGCGCAGGCCGACAAGTTCGCGGAAGCGCGCAAGGTGTATGAGGACCTGCTGGTGAAGTACCCCACCGTCTACGGTCTGCACCTGCGGCTTGCGACAATGTACGCGGCGGAGAAGAATCCGCAGAAGGGGCTCGAGCACCTCAAGATCGCACTCGAGAAGGAACCGGAGAACGTCGATTTCAAGGTTCTCCAGGCGGAACTGATGATGGAGGCGGACGACGCGGAAGGCGCCAAGGCCGTCCTCAATACCGTCGACATCACCCAGATCAAGGATCCACGCGTGCTCGTGAACTCGGCGATCAGCGACATCAACAGCGGCAAGGCGGACGAGGCCATTGCGCTACTGACCAAGCTCATTGCGCAGTTCCCGACCGACGCTTCGCTCCTCTACTACCGCGGCCGCGCCTACATCGTCGCGACCAAGCTGCCGGAGGCGAAGGCGGACCTGGAGAAGTTCGTCGCCGCGGCGCCGACCTCGCCACAGGCGGCTGATGCGAAAAGGCTGCTCGAGCAACTGACTAAAAAATAGCGGCGCCATTCGCTGTCACGCTGTCTAAACGCCTCACCGCCAAGAACGCAGAGAACCCAAAGACTTTTCCACAAAGCCTTTGCGTCCCTGGCGACCTTGGCGGTGAGGTCTTTGCACGGTAGTTGACAGCGCCGTTAGTACGAAGCGGGCCTGATCTCGCCGCCGGCGCCGATTCGTCGTATCGTTCTGTAATGCGACTTCTGGCTGGCGTCCTCCTGCTGATCTCCCTTCAAGCATGCGGCGGGGGCGGAGGGAGTGGCAGTACGCCCCCGCCGCCGGCACCTGGCGGCGGCAATCCCTGCTCGACTGCATCGACGACGGGGCTCGCAGCCCCGGTGGACGGCGCGCTCCAGGCCCGCAAGCGCCGGCAGGTGGACGGCGGCAACCGCTACAACGTCCTCAACGAGTTGTCGCTGCACCGGCAGCGCGCCGTGGACGGCACAGCCGCGGCATCCCCGGACGCGGCTCTCTCCGGGCGTGACGGGGAGGACATCGGCGAGATCGCCGTGATCCGCGATGAGGGAGATATCGTCGCGCCGCCGAATACGTTTGACCTGCGCAACGCCGGAGTGCGTTTCACTCGCAACGGGAGCGGCGGGTACGATGCGCGCAAGATCGATCCCACCTTCCGCCAGACGCTCGGGCGCCAGTTGACGCTTGGGGACGATGCCTCGGCTTCCGCGCCGCTCTCGGTTAATTTTAACTTCTATGGGACACCCCGCGCCGACGCCTTCGTGAACTCGGACGGCAACATCACGTTCGGTGAAGAGGATGTCGCCAGCACCGAGCGCAACGTCGCGCGCTTCCTCACCGGGCCGCCGCGGGTGTCACCCTTTCTTGCCGACCTCGATCCCTCCACTGCCGGCCGCATCTTCGTGAATGCCACATCCGATATCTATTCGGTGACCTGGTGCACAGTGCGCGGCTTCGAATCGACGCGGACGATCACGACCCAGCTGTCGCTGCTGCCCGACGGTTCGATCGAGTTCATCTACGGCAACAACAGCCCGATCCTCGGGGATGCAGTGGTTGGCGTCTCGCCGGGACGGACGGGGGATTTCACCCCGGTCAATCTGAGTGAACCGGGCCCCACGGGCGGTTCGGCGGCGGTGGGTGAGCGGTTCGCCGCGAGCCCGCAACTCGACACCGTCGCGCTGTTGCGGAAGTTCTACCAGACCCATCCCGACAATTACGACCAGGTGCTGATCTGGACTGATGCGCCGCTCATCCAGGACGCATTTGCCTTTGAGACGACGATTGCGAACGAGGTGCGTGGCCTCGGCCTGCCGGTGTTCGACGCGTCCAGGGACTTTGGAAGTGCCGGACGGCTTCGCAGCATCGCGGTGATGGACTGGCTTGGCAAGTATCCGGAGGACCCACGACAGAAGTTCCTCGGCGAGAACACCACCCTCAGCGTCATGGGCCAGGAGGTCGGCCATCGCTGGCTGGCGTTCTTCGACTTCCGCGATCACACCAGCAATCGCTCCAGCCAGCTGCTCGGCCGCGGCGAGTCACACTGGAGCTTCTTCTTCGATTCCGACGCGTCGGTCATGGAAGGCAACGACATCGAGGACCTTGGCGGCGGATCCTTCCGGACGGCTGGCGCCGTGGCGCGCTTCAGCCTGCTGGACCAGTACGCCATGGGCCTGGTGGCGCCGAGCGAGGTGCCGTCCTTCTTCTACGTCCAGAATCCAACCAACCTCTCGGCGGCGCGCACCAGGGAGTCAGGCCCTGAAGTCGGCATCACCTTCAACGGTACTCGTCGCGAGGTGCTGCTCGAGGACATCGTCGCCGTTCACGGCCCGCGTGAGCCAACCGCCGCGAGTGCCGCGAAGGTTCACCGGCAGGCGTTCATTTATCTGTCGAGCGCCGGGACCGCGCCGCCGGCGTCTGCCATCGCCAAGCTGGATAACTTCCGCCGTCAGTGGGAGGGGTTCTTCCTGTCCGCGACTGACGGGCGCATGACCGCGATCACGACGCTTCGGTAAACACAGGGTGCTGCAGGGTGCTGCAGGGTGCTAAACGAGGGTGCTGCAGGGTGCTGCACGGGTGCTACAGGGTGCTGCAAGGTGCTACACGGGGTGCTAAATCAGGGGTGCTACACAGGGTGCTGCACGGGGTGCTGCAAGGTGCTCACAGGTGCCGCGGGGTGCTGCGAGGTGCTGCGAGGTGCAAGGCGCGGCGGCACCGGATGGATACCAGCACCGTGGACCCTGCACCGTGGAGCAGCCAGCACCCTGCA
>JACDDJ010000450.1 GCA_013817065.1 Acidobacteriota bacterium | reverse complement strand
CACCTGGCCTTGGCGCGAGGGCTCATCCACATGCCGGCGTGCGAGCCTACCAGGACGCCGACCACCGCCGCGGCCGCAAGAGGCGCATCGATGCGGCCACGGGCGAAGTAGATCGGCGCCGATCCGAGTGCCGTTACACCGATCATCGCGGCGGTCGTTGCCGCGGCGGCGCGCATCGGGATCCCGCACCAGGCATTCAGCGCCGGCACTTGCAAGATCCCACCACCAGTCCCGAGCAGTCCCGAGAGGATCCCGCCTGAGAACGAGATACCCAGGGCAGCCGGGAGTCTGCGTAGTTGGTACACGATCCGACGCCCACTCTCCTGCTCGAAATAACTGCCCCCGAGAGGCCCGGGAACGATGGAGCCGTCCAGGATCACGTTTCGGCGATCGAGGCGGCTGAGCATAACCATCGCAATGATCCCCGTCACACTGGCAAAGATCATGTAAAGGGCTCGGTCGGAAAAATAGTCAACGCTCTCAGCCCCGATCAGTCCACCGGCCACCGCGGGGATCTGCAGCATGATCCCGAGCCGGAGGTTGATCACGTCGCGATTGGATGATCCGGCGGCGACGACGCTCGACGTGGCGAGAACGGTCATCAGGCTGATGCCGGCCGCGACGCGCATGTCGTGGCCGAGCGCGTTGAGAAAGGGGATGAGGAAGACGCCGCCGCCGATCCCCAGCAGTGCGCCCAGGCACCCGGCAACGGCACCCGCACCCATGACTTCAAGGAGCGGGATCAGGATGGACATGGGTGTATGATTCGCGCAGGTCGCGCCGAGAAGGGATTTTAGCCGATGTTCCACCGCTTCTTCGACGAGGGGCTTGCACAGGCCTCGTTTTTTCTGGCCTGCCCGCGTTCCCGCGAGGCCATCATCATCGATCCGCGCCGAGACGTCGACGTCTACGTCGAAATAGCCAAGTCACAGGGCCTGCGCATCGCCTACACCTTCGAGACGCACGTCCACGCGGACTTCGCCTGCGGATCCCGCGAGCTGGCCGCTGTCGGCGCCAAGACCATCGCCGGACCCGGAGCGCATCTTCGGTATGCGAATCACGAAGCGACGCATGGGGAGCGTCTGCGCGTCGGCGACATCTCGATCGAGTTCATGCACACGCCGGGGCACACGCCGGAACACCTCTCGATCCTGGTGAATCAGCAGGACCAGCCGACGAGGATCTTCAGCGGCGACACGCTGTTTGTCGGCGCGGTCGGCCGCCCGGATCTTCTCGGCGAGGACCAGACCCGGCGCCTTGCCGGCGATCTCTATGATTCGCTCTTCAAGAAGCTCCTGGTGCTCGACGAGCGGATCCAGGTGCACCCCGGCCACGGCGCGGGATCGCTGTGCGGCGCCGGGATCGGCAGCGAGCCCTTCACCACCATCGGCCAGGAGAAGCGCCTCAACCCGATGCTGCAACACAAGACGAAGGAGGCGTTTGTCGCGGCGGTGCTCGCCGACCTGCCCGACACACCGCCATACTTCGCGCGCATGAAGAAGATGAACCAGGAGGGCCCGCCACTGCTCGGGATGGTGAACGGCTATCGCGGTCCGGCTCCCCTCTCGCCTTCGGCCACCGCCACCGCGATTCGTAATGGCGCGGTCCTGATCGATCTCAGGCCGGCGGCCGCGTTCGCCGCCTCACACCCGCTCGGCGCCTTGAACCTGGCGATCGGCACCAAGGTCGGCTACTGGGGCGGATACGTGCTGCCGGCCGACGCGAAGGTCGTGCTGCTCGGTGCGAACCACCACGAAACCACCGAGGCGGCGCGTCAGCTGATCCGCATCGGCGTGTCGCGGATCGACGGCTACATCAACGGCGGCTTCGATGCCTGGCGCGACGCCGGCCTGCCGACCGGGTCGATCGCGCTGTCGAACGTCCAGGAACTCGCGTCGGCCATCAGCGACGGCAACGCGCCGCTCGTCATCGACGTCCGCACCACCAAAGAGTGGAACGCCGGGCATATCGAAGGCGCCATGCATATCCCGCTCGGCGACCTCGCCCGTCGCGCCGCCGAAATCCCGCGCGACCGTCCCGTGGCGACGATGTGCGAGGCTGGGTACCGATCGGCCCTGGCGGCAAGCGTCCTGTCCCGCAGCGGCGTCGACGGTGTCGTGAACATCACCGGCGGCATGTCGGCGTGGCGCGCCCTCGCGCCGGCGCCAGCCGCGAAGTAATACCCGGATCTCACCGACGGTCACGGATCGCACCGTAAACACCGGTGGGCGGGTGGTCACCCGGGCCACGTATCCGATTTTTAATGTGAGCTTCCGCGGTGTCCGCGTCTGTCCGTGAAATCCGTGTGTGTCTCTTGCGGTCCGAATCATCACGGATTTCACGGACGGCCACGGATCTGCACCGGAAACACCAGGGGGCAGGTGGTCACCCGGGCCACGTATTCGATTTTTAATGTGAGCTGCCGCGGTTGCCGTCTCTGTCCGGGAAATCCGTGTTGTATCTCTTGCGGTCCGAGTGATCACGGATTTCACGGACGGCCACGGATCGCACCGGAAACTCCAGGGGGCAGGTGGTCACCCGGGCCACGTATTCGATTTTTAATGTGAGCTGCCGCGGTGTCCGTGTCTGTCCGTGAAATCCGTGTTGTGTCTTTTTGCGGTCCAAGTCATCACGGATTTCACGGACGGTCACGGCTGTCACCGTAAACACCAGGCAGCGGGTGATCACCGAGGCCACATATCGGGTTTTTGGTGTGAGCTTCGGTGTTATCCGTGTCGGTCCGTGAGATCGGTGTGTGTCTTCGCCGTCAGTCTCGGACGATCAGTCTCATTCCGCGGATATAATCGTGGCTTCCACACTATCCGCGGTTCATGACCCTCACCACCGGTAGCCGTCTCGCGCAGTATGAAGTCGTAGCTCCGCTCGGCTCCGGCGGGATGGGCGATGTGTATCGCGCGCGCGACCTGCGGCTGGCGCGTGACGTCGCCCTCAAGGTGATGGCCGAGCACATCGCCGCCGACCCGTCAATGCGGCAGCGCTTCGAGACCGAGGCCCGCGCCGTCGCGGCGCTCTCCCACCCAAGCATCCTTTCGATTTACGAGCTCGGTGCCGCCGAAGGGCAGCTCTTTGCGGTGATGGAGCTGCTTGAAGGACAGACTCTGCGCGCACGGCTCGCGAGCGGAGCGCCGTCCTGGCGGGAAGCAGTGGACATCGGAGTCGCGATCGCGGACGGTCTGTCTGCGGCGCACCTGAAGGGCGTCGTTCATCGCGACCTGAAACCGGAGAACGTGTTTCTCACGTCCACCGGCGCGGTAAAGATCCTCGACTTCGGCCTCGCGTTGCGGCGGATCAGCGCAATCGAGGTCACAGGATTCAGCCACGACATGCGCACGTCTCCGGGGACCGTGCTTGGCACCTTCGGCTACATGTCCCCCGAGCAGATCAGCGGCGAGCGCGTCGATGGACGGAGTGACATTTTCGCGGCCGGCTGTGTCCTGTACGAAATGGTCACGGGACGACGGCTCTTTGCCGGGGCGACGCCGCAGGAGGTCATTGCGAACGTTCTGCACGACGCGATGCCGGACCTCTCGGCAATCGATCCCACCGCTCCCGCCGAGCTCCGCGCCATCGTCTCGCGCTGCATCGACCGCGATCCGGAGCGCCGCTTTGCTGCCGCCGGCGACCTCACGATGGCCCTCAGGGCCCTGCTCACGGGTTCATCGGGCCGGACGACGGCGTCGAGGCGTCCGCGGGTGCGCGGCAAGTCGCTGGCAGTGCTGCCGTTCATGAATAGCAGCGGCGACACGCAACTCGAGTACCTGACCGACGGCATCACCGAAAGCATCATCAACAGCCTGTCGCAGTTGCCCGGACTACGCGTCGTGCCGCGCAGCCTGGCGTTCCGGTACAAAGGGCTCCAGGCGGATCCGGGCACAGTGGGGCTGGCGCTCAACGCGCGGACGATCCTCACCGGCCATGTCGTCCAGCAGGGAGATGTTCTCAACATCCAGGCCGAACTGGTAGACACGACGACCGAGTCGCAGCTCTGGGGCGAGCGCTTCCGCCGGAAGGCAGCCGACCTCCTGGTCGTCCAGGAGGAGATCGCCTGGCAAATCTCCGAGGCGTTGCGCTTGAAGCTCACAGGTGCGCAGAAGAAGAAGCTGCGCAAGCGGCCGACGGTCAATCCCGACGCCTACCAGGAATACATGCGCGGGCGGCACCACTGGCACAACTGGAACGGCGACAGCTTCAGACGCGCCATCGAACACTTCGAGCGCGCGCTCGAGCACGATCCGAACTACGCGCTCGCGTATGCGGGCCTCGGAGATGCGTTCGGCGCGCTCTCCTACTACGGATTGATGGCGCCCCACGACGGCTTCCCTCGTGCGCGCGCTGCTGCCCTCCGCGCTATCGAGATCGATGATCGCCTGGCGGATCCACACGTCACGATCGCGCTCGAGCGCCTGCTCTACGGCTGGGACTGGCCGGGCGCGGACGCCGCGCTGGCGCGCGCGCTGGAACTGGACGCCAACTCCGCGCTCGCGCACGAAGTCAAAAGCATTTACCTGATCACGTGCGGGCGTTTCGAAGACGCACTGCTGGAAGCCCGACGTGCGCGCGCCCTCGACCCGCTCTCCCCGTTCATCAACATGGGGGTGGCCTGGGTCCACCACTTCGC
>JACDDJ010000029.1 GCA_013817065.1 Acidobacteriota bacterium | reverse complement strand
GCAGGAATTCGGCGAGTTCGATGCCCGTTTCGGCGGCTTTACACTCGAGGGCGAACCCTACACACGCGCGGCCGGCACCACGTTCGACTGGTATCGCGGCCGGATGCTCGGCGGCCGCACGAACCACTGGGGGCGCATCTCGCTGCGCTACGGGCCGGACGACTTCCGCCGGCGCAGCCTCGATGGCCTCGGTGATGACTGGCCGATCACCTACGACGAGCTGAAGCCGTACTACGACCAGGTCGACAGGTTCATTGGCATTTTCGGCACTAACGAGGGGCTGCCAAACGAACCCGACGGCATCTTCATGCCGCCGCCGCAGCCGCGCTGCTACGAGCGGCTGATCAAGCAGGCGGCCGACAAGCTCGCGATCACCTGCGTGCCGAGCCGGATGTCGATCATCACGCAGCCGCACAATGGCCGGATCGCCTGCCATTACTGCGGCCAGTGCAACCGCGGCTGTTCGACGCACTCGAACTTCTCGTCACCGTCGGTCCTGATTCCGCCGGCCCTGGCCACCAAGCGACTGACGATCCAGACCGACGCGATGGCGCGCGAGGTCACGATCGGCGCGGACGGCCTGGCCACCGGCGTCACCTACATCGACAAGAAGACCGGCCGTGAGAATCACGTCCGCGCCCGGGTCGTGGTGCTCGCGGCGAGCGCCTGCGAGTCAGCGCGCATCCTGCTCAACTCCAGGTCGACACGCTCTCCGGACGGGGTCGGCAACTCCACTGGCAATGTCGGCAAGTACCTGACCGACAGCACGGGTGTGGGTCTCACCGGTTTCATCCCGAAGATGATGGAGATGCCGCCGCACAACGAAGACGGCGTCGGCGGCATGCACCTCTACATGCCGTGGTGGCTCGACAACAAGAAGCTGCCGTTCCCGCGCGGCTATCACATCGAAATCGGCGGCGGACAACGGATGCCCAGCTTCGGCTTCATGGGTAACATCCATCTCTACGCAGGCGTCCAGGGTTCGGGCACTCCGCCGGCCGGCATCGGTTACGGCAAGATGCTCAAGGACGACTATCGCCGCTTCTACGGATCCACCGTGGGGTTCGCAGGCCGCGGTGAAATGATCCCGAACGAGAAGAGTTTCTGCGAACTGGATCCCTCGGTGGTGGACAAGTTCGGCATCCCGGTGCTGCGCTTCAATTTCCACTGGACCGACTACGAGATTCTCCAGGCGAAGCACATGCAGGACACCTTCCGCGCGATCATCGAGACGATGGGAGGCCTGCCGATGGCGGCGATGCCGGGCGCCGATACGAATTACGGGTTGATGGCCGGCGGACGCATCATCCACGAAGTCGGGGTCACGCGGATGGGGCACGAAGCGAAGACGTCGGTCGTCAACGCCAACTGCCAGGCGCACGACGTCAAGAACGTGTTCGTCGCTGACGGCGGACCGTTCGTATCGCAGCCCGACAAGAACCCGACGTGGACGATTCTCGCGCTCGCCTGGCGGACGAGTGACTACATTCTCGCGCAGCGCAAGGAAGGGGCGATCTGATGGCGACGATCAACCGCCGCCGCGTGCTGCAGCTGCTCGGGGCCGCGCCGCTGGCGGCGGGGTTCGTGTGGACCGAGACGGAGGTGCTCGAGGCGCAGCAGCGGACGCAGCAGGCGCGCCGCGCGCCGGTCTACAAGCCGTCCTTCTTCACCGCGCACGAGTTCGCGACGGTCATGCTGCTCGCCGAGATCATCATCCCCAAGGACGAACGGTCGGCCGGTGCAGCTGAGGCCGGCGTCCCGCAGTTCATGGACTTCATGATGCTCGACCAGCCGGCGCGGCAGGTCCCGATGCGCGGCGGGCTGGCCTGGCTCGACCAGGAGTCCAACAGTCGGTTCAACACGACCTTCCGCGCCTCGACCGAGGCGCAGCGGACCGCGATCCTCGACGACATCTCGGGCCTCGACGCGCCGTCACCCGACCTGTCGCACGGCATCGCCTTCTTCCGCAGCTTCCGCGACCTCGTCGCCACCGGCTTCTGGACCAGCAAGATCGGCATTGCCGACTTGCAGTTCAGCGGCAACGTCTTCGTCATGGAGTGGAAGGGCTGCCCCGAAGAAGCTCTGAAGAAACTCGGTCTCGAATAGCTGCCGCCTCTAACGTGGAACCATGGTAAAACTCGTTCTCTCCGCCTCACTTGTATTGTTCGCCGCGATCACCGCTCTTGCGGTGCCGTCACCGGCCCCAGCGGCCATGGCTCAGGGCAAAAAGGCTGATCCTACCAAGGACCTCTACGTCTCCAACTGCCAGATGTGTCACGGCCCGGACGGCGTGTCGCCGATCAAGGACATGAGCTTTGTCGGCCGGCAGTGGAAAACCACGACCACCGCCGAAGCCGTCAAGGTGATCACGAATGGCGTGCCCGGGACGGTGATGCTGCCGTTTGAGAACAAGTTGAAGAAGGAGCAGATCACCGCGCTGGCGCGTTACGTCCGCGCCCTTGATACGCCTCAGGCTCGAAAGAAGAAATAGCGTATGGCCGCACCCATCAACGTGGCGCTCATCGGGTACGCGTTCATGGGCAAGGCGCACAGCAACGCGTATCGCCAGGTGACGCCGTTCATGTCGCCGCGGCGGGAGCCGCGCATGAAGGTGCTGTGCGGGCGCACGCAGAGTCGCGTCCAGGCGGCGGCCCGCCAGTATGGCTGGGAAGAGGCCGCAACCGACTGGCGCGAGGTGGTCGCGCGCAAGGACATCGATCTCGTCGACATCGCCACGCCCGGCGATCTCCATGCGGAGATTGCAATCGAAGCAGCCCGCCACGGCAAGGCGGTGTTGTGCGAGAAGCCGCTCGCCAACTCAGTCGCGGAAGCGCAGGCGATGGTTGACGCCGTCGACGCCGCCGGCGTCGTCCACATGATCTGTCACAACTATCGGCGAATTCCGGCAGTGGTGCTGGCGCGACAACTGATCGAAGCAGGACGAATCGGCACGATCCGCCACTTCCGCGGCACGTATCTGCAGGACTGGATCGCACACCCGGACTTTCCCCTCGTCTGGCGGCTCGACAAAGCGCAGGCCGGCTCGGGCGCCCTCGGCGACATCGGCGCTCACGTCGTCGATCTCGCGCGTTACCTCGTCGGCGAGATCAACGAGGTCAGCGGTCACCTCGAGACCTTCGTGAAGGAACGGCCACTGCCTGACGGGAAGCCCGGACGAGGGACCGTTACCGTGGACGATGCGTCGATGGCGTTGGTGCGGTTCGAGAACGGTGCGATCGGCACCATCGAGGCGACCCGCATGGCGCCCGGCCGGAAGAATGCGAATCGCTTCGAGATCAACGGCAGCACCGGATCGATTGCGTTCGATCTGGAGCGACTGAACGAGCTGGAGGTCTACCTCGAGGCGGAGGATGCCGCCGTCCGCGGATTCCACCGCGTCCTTGCGACCGAGCCGCAGCACCCCTTTGTGAAATCGTGGTGGCCGCCCGGACACATCATCGGCTACGAACATACGTTCGTGCACACGATCTACGATCTGCTCGAGGCGATCGCCGACAAGCGCGTGCCCTCGCCGAACTTCCACGACGGGCTGCGCAATCAGCAGGTGCTGGCCGCGATCGAGAACTCGTCAACGACGAGACAATGGGTGAGCGTATGAAGCTGGGCGTCTTCACCGTGCTGTTCGGAAAGAAGCCCTTCGAGGAGATGCTCGACTACGTCGTCGATCTCGGCCTCGAAGCCGTCGAGATCGGCACGGGAGCGTACCCGGGGAACGCTTACTGTCGTCCGGAGGAGTTGCTCGGCAGCGACGACAAGCTGCGCGCGTTCAAACACGCGATTTCGAGCCGTGGACTGGCAATCAGCGCGTTGAGCTGTCATGGCAATCCTCTCCACCCGCAGCGCGAGCGCGCCGACGCGGATCATCGTGTGTTCATGCAGACGCTCGATCTCGCGAAGCACCTCGATGTAGAGACGGTGATCACGTTCAGCGGATGCCCGGGCGGTGATCCGGCAGCAGTCCAACCAAACTGGATCGTTTCACCCTGGCCGCCGGAGTTCTCGGAGATGCTCGAGTGGCAATGGCGCGAGCTCGTGGTCCCCTATTGGACCGACGCAGCCAGGCTCGCGCAGTCCGCCGGCGTGCGTGTCGCGATCGAGATGCACCCGAACTTCGTCGCCTACAACCCCGAGTCGATGCTGCGGCTGCGGGACATCGCGCCGAAGACCATTGGCTGCAACTTCGACCCGAGCCACATGATCTGGCAACAGATCGACAGTGTGGCGGCGATCCGCGCGCTGGCCGGATCCATCTTCCACGTTCATGCCAAGGACTGCCGCGTCGACCGCGCGAACACAACCGTCAACGGCGTGCTCGACGCGAAGAACTATACGAGGGAGCTCGAGCGGTCGTGGATCTTCAGGACGGTCGGCTACGGCAGCGACGCAATTTTCTGGAAGGACCTGGTCAGCGCCCTCCGGATGACCGGCTACGATCACGTCATCAGCATCGAGCACGAAGACAGCCTCATGTCAGGCGCGGAAGGCCTGAAGAAGGCGGTCGCCTTCCTCAAACCCCTGCTGATTGCGGAACCGGCTGGCGAGGCGTACTGGGCCTGAACGCCAGCGCGAAGACGACGAGGATCACCGCGGCGCTGTCGGTGTAGATCTGCCCGCCCACAAAGAAGAAGTCGTAGGAGATGCCGTGGAGCGCGCTCGGCCTTCGTTCCGCCACAGCTCTCCAACCGCCGTCATCTGCCGCGGCGGCACGCGCGGAGGCGAAGTCGGTCTGATGTCGCGACGCGGTGGACAGAAACGCACAGAGCGCAGCGAGCACGAGAAGTCTCATCTCCTCATGCTACACAGGCCGCAGCCAATCAGCGGATCTCGTGCCGGGCGAGGCGCAGCTCGAGGTGGCGCTTGACGTCGCTCCACTCGGCCGCGAGGATGCTGTACATCACCGAGTCGCGGACGGTCCCGTCCTTGCGCATGGTGTGGTGCCGCAGCACGCCCTCCTTCTTCGCGCCGAGCGCCTCGATGGCGCGCTGCGACTTGAAGTTGAAGTTGTCGGTGCGAAGTCCGACGACCTTGCATCCAAGCGACTCGAAGGCGTGGCGCAGAAGCAAGAGCTTGCAGGTGGTATTGACGTGCGTGCGCTGCGCGCTCTGCCGGTACCAGGTGTGACCGATCTCGACCCGGTCGATCGACCGAACAATATCGTGGTAGCGGGTAGTGCCGATGACGTCGCCCGTGGCCGCATTACACACCGTCCATGGCAACATGTGGCCGGCCTTCTGCCCGTCCAGCGCGTCGCTGATGTATTTACGCATCCCGCCAGGCAGCGGCACCGTGGTGTGCCACAGCTCCCACAGTTGTCCATCCTGCGCGGCGGCCTCGAGACCATCGTGATGGGGCTCCGTCATCGGCTCCAGCCGAATCCCACCGCCCTCGAGCACCACCGGCTGCACGTCGATCATCGGCGCAGTCTACACAACACACGGATGACACGGATAAACACACACAGATCACACGGATCACTGAAGACACGGATCACACGGAAAGACTCTGCCTGCGGGACCGCGCTTTGGCCGGCGTCCCGCAGGCACTTGTATTTCTCTGTGACCTCAGTGCCCTCTGTGGAAGAGGTTCTCCCTCCGTATTACCGAGACAAGCAGTCAGTACCCAGCAAAGGCCTCGTCCGGACAGCAATAGAGCCACTGCTCGCCGGGCTCTGCGGACACGATCACTGGATAGTGCGGCGCGCGCGCGGCGTCGTGAGCGATTCGAGAGCGTCGATGTGTGCGCAGGTCGGCATCAGCGTGTCCTGGAGGAACCGGCCGGTGAGGAGCGTGGCGGGCGCGGCTTGCGACGAACGGCATCGTGATCGTCCGGGTTCGGGTTACTCGACGGGGGATCACTGGCCGGGAAGGAGTCCTCGATCGTTTCGTCGAGCGCCGCTTCCCGGATGTCGCGCTCCTCCTCGGCGGTGTGATCGTGCTTCTTGTCAGCCGTCATGCGTTCCAGTATGGACCTCTTCGACTCCCACAATGAGGCATGCCGCAAGTACAAGAACCGCATTGTGTGTCTGGACTTCAAACGCGCAGGGTGAGCCCGACCTGCGAGCTCGGGGCGGCATCGTTTGTGCTTGTCTGGGACGGTCGAGAAGATAAGATGAGTTGGCTACACATCCCCGACCATACGGGCGCCGAACAGGAGGCGTCACACGCCGAGGAAAATCCCAGCGCGGAAATGCGCGAGCGTCAAGCCGCCGTTGCACGTGGCGCTTCGACGCAGCCCAAAGACCGGTGTGCCCCCGAGATCGAGGGGCTGAACGCCGACCTCATCTACACACTCGTCGCAGAGAACTTGCGCGACTACGCCTTGTTCCTGATGGACCGCGACGGCGTCATCCAATGCTGGGGCGAAAGCGCGCGCCTGATGAAATGGTGGACGAAAGAACAGGCTGAGGGCGCACATCTGCGTCTGGTCTATACAGACGGCGGCGCCGAAGACGGCACCGCGGAGGACCACCTGCGGCGGGCAGCCGACACCGGAGAGTACACCGGTGAAGGGCATCGCGTGCGCAGTGATGGATCCACATTCTGGGCGTATGTAACCCTGACGGCATTGCGAAATCCAAAGGGCGAGCTCGTCGGTTTCACAAAGGTGACGCGCGATTTCTCGGCGCGGCGTGCCGTGGAGGCCGCGCTCCAACGCGACCAGCGCGTGCCATCCGAGGTGCACGCGAGAACCGAAGAGGCCAAGCGACTTCGCCGCGCCATCACCAACATCAGTCACGAACTGCGGACGCCGCTGAATGCCATCGTCGGATCCATTTCACTGCTCGAACGCCAGCTCGCCGCTGGCGATCGGGATCCCGTCCACATTCAACGGCTGCAGCGCAACAGCCGGCACCTGCTCACCATCGTCGACGACGTGCTCGAATTGTCCCGGGCGGAAGGCGGACACGTCACCCTCACACCGAACGTGCATCGTCTCGGGGGCGCGATCGAAGAGGCCATGGCGGACGTCGAGACGCAGGCCCAAGGCAGGAACGTTACGCTGGTCAATTCCGTGTCTGGCGCGGCCGGCGATCTGCCGTACTGGGGTGACGAGGGCCGGGTCAGCCAGATCCTCGTCAACCTGCTCACCAACGCCATCAAGTTCACGGATGCAGGCGGGCGCATCACGATCAGCGGTGGCACGGGTGAGACGGTGACGGGTGCGAGTCTTGCCGGTCCCGGTCCGTGGGCCTACGTCCGCGTCGAGGATACCGGCCGCGGGATTCCGGCCGAGAAGCTCGGATCGATCTTCGAGCCCTTCGAACAATCCGAGGTCGGCGATCAGCACCGTGGCACCGGACTGGGCTTATCGATCAGCCGCGACCTTGCCCGCCTGATGGGCGGGGATCTGACCGCGCAGAGTGAGCTCGGGATCGGTTCGCAATTCACCTTGTGGCTGCCGATCACCAAGTCCGATCCTGTGCCGCGGTAGGCCCGCGAAGCAGCGTTAGTTCAGAAGGTCCGCAACGGTGACCGAGTCCGGCCCGCCCGTTTCCGCGATCCGGACGATCCGCCGGAGCATGCCGCGGAAGATGACCGCGTGAAACGGGAGCAACGCGAGCCAGTAGGCGCGGCCCAGTAATCCGCGCGGATCGAACGACGCCGTCTGCCGAATGGTTGATCGCCGGCCGCCATCCACGGGCGTCACCTCGAACTCGAGCCAGCCGCGGCCGGGCATCTTCATGTCGGCGGTGAGCCGCAGCAGGCGCTCCGGCACCAGGCGTTCCACCGTCCAGCAGTCGATGGTATCTCCGCGCTCGCACCGATCGGGATCCCGCCGTCCGCGGCGCAGGCCGACGCCGCCGATCGAGGTGTCCAGCCGGCCCCGTACTTCCCAGAGGAACTGACCGAAGTACCACCCCGTGGTCCCGCCGATTCGGCGGATCGGAACGAATGCCCGTTCGGCCGGCACGCTGGCGGCCATCGTCCGCGCATCGACGCGAAGGCGGCGCGGTTCTCCCTCGTCGATGGCGCGCTGCAAAGCGACGTCGAGTCGGACCGGGTCGATCCGGAACGCGGCTCGCGCCGTGTTTGAATGAACAACCGTGGAGTTCTTCAGCCCCTCGACCAGGGCGCGCCCAATTCTCGCCTGGGCCGGCGTGACAAGCGCGAGCCACAGACCGGAGAGATGAGGCGTCAGCAGGGGGACCGGTATCAGCAAGCGGCGCAGCCCACGCAGCCGCGCATACGCCCGCATCATCTCGCCGTACGACACGACGTCTGGTCCGCCGATTTCAAAGGTGATGCTGCCTTCCACCCTCACCTCGAGCGCCTGGTGGAGGTAGTCGAGGACGTCGGTGATCGCAATCGGCTGGGTCAGCGTCGAAACCCACCGCGGACAGATCATTACGGGCAGCCTCGACCAGCGCCTGGATCATCTGGAATGACAGGCTGCCGTCGCCGATGACGACCGAGGCACGGAACTCGATCACTGGCACGCCGCTGGCGCGGAGCGCTTCCCCGGTCTCGGCGCGGCTCTCGAGGTGCGCCGAGAGGACCGACGTGTCGTCGGTCAGCCCGCCAAGATAGATGATGCGGCCGACGCCGGCCCGCGCCGCGGCGCGACCGAAGTTGTCGGCGGCGCGGCGGTCGCGCTCGGCGAAATCGGCGCCACTTCCCATCGAGTGCACAAGGTAGTACGCGGAGTGAACCCCGGCGAACGCACGATCGAGTGACGGCTCGTCCAGGCAATCGCCCTGGATCACCTCTGTGGATGCGGCCGTGCCGGTCAACCTGGCGCGATCTCTCACGAGGCACCGGACGATCCGGCCGTCGGCCTCGAGACGGCGAAGCAGAAGACCGCCGATGTAGCCGGTTGCGCCGGTGAGGAGAATGCTCACCTGCTCTTCAGGTTCGCGCGAGGGCCGCGGTGAAAGCGTAGGTCACGGCGGCGTTGGTAACGTCCCCGTGGTTCTTGATCATGCCGCCCGAGCCATCGAGGTTGTTGATCATCCCGATCGCGTACTCGTAGGTGGTTCCTGCCTTGTGCAGCGGCCAGCTGGCGACCTCGTCGGTCTTCAACGCGCCATTGCGTCCAATCCCGCCGAATTCATCAGCGGCATCGCCGATGTCACGGCTGTTGTCACGCGCGAGACGGGACGAGATCGCGTAAGCCTTGCCGACAACCGTGTCTTCCTTCGAGAACGTCGAGACCACCGGGCCCTTCACGATCTTCTTGTCGATGACGTCTCTGAAGAAGCCGGCGGTGCCGCGGCCGTTGTCGGCGCTGAAACCGTAATGCGAGAACGCCGCTTCGAGCAGGGTCAGCGAGTCAGGCTGGACCTTGGGCCGGACGGCAAGCGACCTGGCACACGCCGCCATCAGGCGTCCGCCGAGGCTGTGACCAACGAGGTGGACGCGGATGTCCGGTGCAGTCTTGCGCAACGTTCGAACGGCGTCCGCGACGCCTTTCGCTCCCACGGTGCCGGACCGATCCTTCATCACGTACCACGTCGTCATGTTCAGGAACTGGCCGACCTTGCCGGCGACCGAGCCGAAGACTCCCCGCGTGCCATCCGCCGACCCGTCATCGAGTTTCGCGAGCAGCTGCGAACCTGGTTGCTTCTTGATCTGCGGCAGCCCCTCCGTCTTGTCCAGGCGCGATCGCGACAGAAGGGAGAGAACGAGCTCGACAAATCTGTCCTGTGCGTCACGATCGCGTTCGAGCTTCGGTAGTAACGCCGCAGCCTTATCGAGCGCGCGGCGCTGGGCCGGCGTGGCACCGGTCTTCAACTCCTCCAGCTGCTGCTTCGCGTCCGCCATCGCCAGGGTTGGATTCTGCAGACCGCGGGTTCCCTCGGCATCATCGCCATACCGCTCCCGGAAGGCCTTGGACGGCCAGTAGACGCCCGCCACAACATAACGGCGCGACGCAAGCTCGCCGAACTCAGGACGATGGAGATGAGCCCTGACGTTCTTCAGGAAGCTGGTGTAGAGCGCGGTTGCCTCACCGACGTCATTCCGGAAGCCGTGCGCGATGAAGATCGCATCCGAAGCCGGCCATCCGGCGGCACGTGCGAGAAACGTCTCGAATTCATCCTGCGACTCCAGCGCGCCGTCCCGGTCGAAGACCAGCGGAAAGAAATCGAATTCAGCAATTGTCTGCATGGACGTCTCTCCTCAACGATGCAGGGATCACTTCGCCGGTGGATGCGCGTAATCCCGCAACAGCGCGAGCAGCGCCTGCGCTGCGGCCTTTTCTTCCTGGTCGGCGACGCGGCCCCCGTAATTCGACAGCACCAGGCAGGCCCTGTCGTAGACCGGCCTCCAGAGTCTCAGGCTACCCACCTGTCGGTGCAGGTCGGCATAACCCTTCTCCAGCTTGTGAAGGTTGGCGGCGAGCCGTCGCCTCCCAAGTGCACGATACTGCGCCAGCTCCGTGGCGCCAACCACGCTGGTAAAGCTGGGGTCACTCTTTCGTCGGGATCGCTCCACGACCGCTGCACTCTTCGCGTCCAGCGTCCACCCGTTGGTGCCGGCATTGAGCGCTACGTCAGCGAGAAGCAAGTTCTCCAGATGCGAGACCGGGTCGACTCCGGACTTCGCCGCGAGTTCCAGCGCTTCGCTGTACCTGGCCTTCATCTGTGTAAGGTCACGACGTCCCTGTGCTCGACGCCCGGCGGCATCATCCACGAGCGCCCGGTGCTTGTGAGCAGAGCCGAGGAGGGCGCTCCTCGTCACCGTCCGTTCAACCGCAACGAGTTTCTCGAGCAGCGTCAGCGCGTCGTTCAGCAGAACGTCGGCACGTGCGATCGCGGCCTCGAGAGACCGCTCGCCTTTCCGTGTGCCGTGTCGAGTCCTGGCCGCCGCATCGACAATCGTCCATGCGTGACGGATGCGGAGGGACGACAGTCGCTCCGCCGCCCTCATCGAGGCGCTGGCATCCGGCGCAGCGATTGACGCTTCGTACCAGCGGAATGCCGCCTCGATGTCGCCGGTCTCGGCGAACGCGTCGCCGAAGAATTCGGCCACGTCGCCCTGCATGCCCCAGCGCTTCGCGTAGCGTGTCTCGAGTTGCCGGAGGCTTTCGAGTTTGAGCGCGGGGTCGGCACCCTGGAAGCGGACCTCGGTGAAGACACGCTGCAGTGCCAGCGTCAGCGACGTGGCAGATGCGACGCCGGAGAAGTCGTCCTGCACACGTGTCGGTACGCGGTTCGGATCGGAGGGAAGCTGCCGGAAAATCCAGTCGGGATCGCCGTAGCACTGATAGGCCGCCCACGTATTCTGGTCCGGAGCATGGCGGTAGGCAGCCCTGCGTGCCTCACCAAGCGCGGTGATGAAGCGGTTGCCGCGCACCAGTGAGGCATAGAACGTGTCAGCGAACACTTTCGCCCCGTCGTCATCGACAGCCCAGCCCGCCGCGATGACACAGCGGACGCCAATCGAGATGAGCTCCCCCGCCACACCGGAGGCAAACGCGGCACGATCGTAGGTGTTGAGCAGCTCGCCGGCGGCGGCGGCGCCGACGTGACAGCAGTTCAGAAAGACCAGCTCGGGGACGGTCCGCATACTTGCGATCTCAGCAGGGCCGAGAAAAGCGCCGTTCGAGAGCACCACGCCTCCGGCCTGGCCGCCGACCCGGGGCACACCGTGACCGGCGATATGGACGATTCGCCACGGGCGATCGAACAGCGCGTTGACGAGGTCGCGCGCACCGGGACCGGGTTCGCTCGCCTCCTCACTGATCAGGCCGAGAACGGCATCCGGACTCAGCCCACCGGTGCCGGCCAGACGAGCAATAACAGCTTCCGCTTCAGCACGCGCACCGTACAGTCGCGGGAATGCAGCAGGCGCCTGCGGCTCGCCGATCACCAGCGCGCTCGCGTCCGCGCCGGCATCGACGACGCGCTCGCGGAAGGTGGAGATTCGCAGCTTGCGCAGCAGGTTGACGCGGAGCGCCCAGGGAAGATCCTCGTCGGCCGCGCGGGTCGTATCGAGCAGTTCCCACGGGATCGCTGCGGTTTGCGGATCGAGCTCGATCTGCATCTCGCCACTACCCGCGAGATAGGCCTCGAGCTCGATCGGGATGAGGAGATCGAACAGTGTGCGGCCGATCTGCTCGTCACGGTTCTGATCGTTGGACGCAGTGGCGACCAGTTCCTTGATCAACAGGCTCTGCGCCCGTCGCGCGCGAACCTCGCTCCGGGCGCGTCTCGTATCGAGCGTGTAGGAAAGCACCGGCAGGCCGCCGGCATCGGTCGTCGCCGCAACCGAGATGAAATCGAACTCGGCGCCGCGGTAACCGAGGTCGAGGGGACGCTGCAGCGCGCCGGTCCCCTCTTCGACCACCTCCTCCACCACGTAGCGGCCGGGCCGCGCGGCTTCCTGCAAACGGAGCGAACGCCAGGCCTCGGTGGCGCGGTCCAGATACAACTCGATGAAACGCAGGTGCGCCACGCGCGGCGACCGGGTCTGCGACGAGCCGCGCTCTTCGTCCTCTTCGGCCATCCGGACGTTGGCCCGGTAGACCCCTTCCGCGATCAACCGTGCCGCTTCACCGGGCGACACGCCAGTGCCTCCGCTCCCGAGCAGAGTTGACGACAGTTCGAAAGTTGTTGGCGCCGCGCGGCTGCCTTTTCCACCGCCCTCCGCCAGTCGCTGCGACCACGCAATGACCGCCTGGCGAACGCTCTGCACCAGGTCCGCCGCTCTCAACTTCCCTTCCTCACCAAGGCCAGCGATGATGACCGCCTTCGGATGGGGGACGAAGATGCCGCGCTCCGTATTCGGATGCGTGTTGATGAAGATCTGGTGAGAGCCGATCGCGACCGGATAGATGCCCATATCGAGCGACTGTTCCATCGCGCCACCGAGGAGGCGGTCCATGATCTTCTCGGTGCCGGTCAACCTCGTGGCGTGGTAATGGCCGAGCAGCAGTGCGTCACGCTCGAAGGTCAGGTCGCCATTGATGACCGAAATCCGGAATGTCCCGTTCGCATCCATCCGTTTCAGACGGAGAACACCGGGAGGTCAAACTGGGCGCGGCGGCTCTCGAGCTGCGGGACCTGTTGGAATTTCCGCTTCTTCAGTACGGCGGACGCACGCTGGTGCAGCTCGCGATAGGTGAGCCGCCCCTGGCTGGCGCGGATCGCCTGGATCAGCCCGAAGGTCAGCGCGCCGTTGAATCGTCCCTCGATGAACGCGTCGGCCGACGTCTGCGTATCGCGGCACCCGGTAATCAGGACCTCCGGGATGTCGGCCTCGACGATGTCTCTGGCGCGGCGGGCGGCGCGCGTCGACCGGCGCAGCTCAGAGGCGACGTCCTTCGGTATGCCGCGGCCTGACTCCGCGCCGGCAATCCCCCACGGGCTCGGCAGGTAGCGCGGCTTCACCGGTGCGTCGGGCGGCTCGAGCGCCCGGGTGTTGGTCCCGGAGTGGCAGCAGTCCATGATTACCGCGAGGTGAACGCCGGCCGCAACACCATCCAGGGTGTCGCGCAGCCAGTCGTCGCGCAGCGGATCATCCCAGTTCAGATCGGAGGGGCAGAGGATCTCGTCGCGTCCATCGGCTTCGTCGCGCCGACTCTCGTCATCGGGAACGTTGGAGCCGTGCCCCGAGTAGTGCAGCAGCGCGACGTCCCCCTTCTTCGACGCCTTGACGAGCGTCTGGATGCCGGCCACGATCGCCTTCCGGGTCGCCGCCTTATCGGTGAGCACAGCGAGGTCGCGCTTCTTGAAACCGCTGAACTCGGTCAGAGCGGCGCTCAGATCAGTGACGTCATTCACGCATCCCCTGAGATCGGCGCCGGGGATCAGGTACTTGTTGATACCAATCAGCAATGCACGTTTGGTCATCGAGTCTCCGAGTGGCGCGAATTATAGCGCACGGTCCGCGGCGACCGCAGGGCGGTATGGTTCGGCTATTGCTCGCGTCGGCCCACACTTCGGACCGGTTCAAAGAGTCCAGTCAGGTAGAGCACAAGGCTCGGCACTGAGCGGCGTCCACGAGAACACCACCGGTCTGCGCCGGACGTGCGCGAAGAACCCGCTGGTGCTCGGCGCGCGACGGAAGCTGCTCGACGTATCCGGCATCGAGCCGGCGTACTTCCGAGACTTCGACGTCTCGGCCGATGGGCAGAAGTTTTTGTTCATCCGCGCGGAACCAGACACGCGCCCAACTCGCATCGATGTGATGCTCAACTGGTTGCCCGAGCTCGAGAAGCGCGTCCCGAAGTAGCGAGGCTACGCGCATCGCGACCCGGGCCCAGGTTCCTACTCCGAGCCGTCGGCACGGGTGATGTCGACGTCAGCGCCGTCCGCCGACCGCGTCACCCGCACCAGCCACGGGTTGCAGCAGACCTCGCAGTCCTGGATGAAGCTGCCACCTACATCCTCTTCGATCGAGATCTCGATCTGTTCGCCGCAGTAAGGACAGGTGACTACAAACTCGTCCATTGGTGTTGATCCTTGTCATCCAGGAGCATGGCGTGTTCATCCGGTGGACCTGGACTCCGACTTCGGGCTCCTGGCGAATCGCTCTAAAGGTCGGGGGACTTCTTCTGCGCCGCTTCGGACCCGGGGGGTTCGCGAAACGGCTCCATTGGGATGGGTGCGTATTCGACGTCCACGATCTCGAGGTGTTCGGTCCTCTTGGGCGCGCGCAGGACGACGCGGTCGCCGACGCTCGACTTCAGCAACGCGTTCGCGAGCGGCGATCGCCAGCTGATGCAGCGGCGATCGAGGTCCACTTCGTCGATGCCGACGATGTGGACGACGTGTTCGTGACCGGCAGCGTTGTTGTAAGTGACCGTCGCGCCGAAGAAGACGCGGGTCGCTGCGGCTTTCGGCCGCGGCGCAGCCGGATCCACGACTTCGGCTGAGTCGATCCGTTTGGAGAGGAAGCGCAGCCGCGAATCGATCTGGCGCAGCCGGCGCTTGGCGTACTGGT
>JACDDJ010000449.1 GCA_013817065.1 Acidobacteriota bacterium | reverse complement strand
GATTCACACACGCGCGCCTCGCCTGCGGCTGCACGATCGGCTTCCGCGACGGCGTGGAGGGCAGCCCGGTCACGGTTGTTCTCGAGGTGAAAGGTCCCGGCTGCCCGCTGCCGATCCACGTCCGCGATCTCCCGCTCTTCGATCACCGCGAGGCCCTGCGCATGCCGACGCGCTCGCTGCCGCCCCTCGAAGAAGATTACGAAGAGTCGTAGCCCTCTCAGCGTCTCTGGCGACGGAATAGATTCCTATTCCATCTACCATTTTCCTCTTCCATTCCAGTTCAAGCGCGTCAGCGCGGCTTCTCGTCGTTCGCGCTGTTCTGCTTGATCTCTCTGCCGACTTCCTTCAACACGCGCCGCAACAGGAACTCGATCTGGCCGTTCAGGCTGCGCAGGTCGTCGTCTGCCCAGCGCTGAACGGCGTCGAGAGTCTCACGGTCGATTCGAAGAAGAAAGGGCTTCCGGTCGGCCACGGCGTTACTGGTAGATCGTGCCGGTGTTGATGATCGGTTGCGTGGAGCGATCGCCGCACAGCACGACGAGAAGGTTGCTCACCATCGCCGCCTTGCGCTCGTTGTCGAGCGTGACGATGTCGCGCTTGCTCAGCATCTCGAGCGCCATTTCGACCATCCCGACAGCGCCTTCGACGATGCGCTGACGGGCCGCGATGATGGCGCCGGCCTGTTGGCGCTGCAGCATGGCCTGCGCGATCTCCGGTGCGTAGGCGAGATGGCTGATCCTCGCTTCAAGGACCTCGACGCCGGCTCGGGACAGGCGGTCCTGGATCTCCTTCTTCAAGTGATCCGCAACGACCTGCGTCGTGCCGCGGAGCGAGACGGTCGTCTCGTCGTGCGCATCGTAGGTGTAGCTCGTCGCCAGGTTGCGGAGCGCCGACTCGCTCTGGACCTTCACGTAGTTGTTGTAGTCATCGACTTCGAAGACCGCTTCGGCGGTATCGATCACCTTCCACACCACGACCGCGGCAATCTCAATCGGATTCCCTTCGTTGTCGTTGACCTTCAGCTTCGCACTCTCGAAGTTGCGAACGCGCTGCGAGACCCGCTTCTTGGTGTAGAGAGGATTGGCCCACCGCAGCCCAGGGTTTGAGGCTGTGCCGACGTAACTGCCAAAGAGCTGCAGGACCTTTCCCTCGTTGGGATTGACCACGAACAGACCCGCCATGAGGAAGACCTCGATAATCATCCCCAGCACGCAGGCGACGATCAGCGCTCCAGAACCATCCTTTCCGGCCTCGACCGCACCCCAGGCAGTAAGCCCGAGGGCGATAAGCAGCACGAGCAACACTGGTAAACCCGGCAGAGCGTTGATTTGGCGTTCGCGAATCATGACTGGTCCTCCTCAGAATGCGATTGCAAAGTGATATCACTATGCAATCTTCCAGGTCAACAATAAAGCTAGGAACGTGAATCGGGACCGCGGTTGCGTCAGAATTGGGCATGCTGAACCGCTTCGTCCTCATCCTCTGCCTGGCTGCAGCCGGGCTGCAGTCGCCGGCCACGCGTCCCGCGGAGGAGGCTTTTGCCGCCGGCGTGGCCGAGGCTGATCTTCGACGCTATGTGCGCGAACTCGTCGCCTTCGGCCCGCGGATGGGCGGCACGCCCTCGAACGACAAGTCGGCGGCGTATCTCTCGGCCTATTTCAAGAAGCAAGGGCTGGAGGTTGCCGTGCACGAAGATCCTCCGGCACTGGCGCACTGGGAAACGAGTTGGCGGGTTGCGCTCGCCGACGGCTCGGTGATCGAGAGCGCGTGGCCGTTCGGCTTCTCTGCGTCTGCGAACGTTGCAGGCAAGCTGCTGCTGGTGCCGGAGCTGTCGAAGGCAACGCCGTCCGAGGAGTGGAAGGGCCGCGTCATCTACACGCCCGGCGACGTCGGCCGTGCCTACGCCGCAATCGTCAAGAGCGGGCATCTACCGGCCGCGATCCTGAGCAGCGCGCCGAACGATCCGACGCGTTACATCGACTGGTCGCGCCTGTCGTCGCTGCGTTCGGCAGCAGACAATCCCATCCCGGCGTTCTCCGTCTCGTACGTGGACGGCCGCGCGCTCGCGTCCGCCGCGCAAGCGGAGCGCACCGTGAAAGTCTCGCTCGACGCGACGATCCGCGAAGGCAAAGGCAAGACCGTCATCGCGACACTCGAGGGGCAGGATCCTTCGGGCTACTACTTGATCAGCGCGCATGGCGATTCGGACTCCGGCGGCCCTGGAGCCGACGACAACGCCTCGGGTGTGGCCACGGTCATGGAGATTGCGCGTGTCTACGCCGCGCTCGTCCGCAGCGGCAAGATCGAGCGTCCGAAATACTCGCTGCGGTTTGCCGTCTGGGGCGCCGAGTATCGCTCGGCGCGGACCTTCATTGAGCGTGAAGGCGAGAACCTGAAGAACCTGAAGGGTGTTCTCAACTTCGACGAAACCGGCACCGGCGCCGAACGGGACGCAATCTACTTCGAATCGAACGACGTTCCCTGGAACGAAACGCTGCTGCGCACTCTGGATTCGGTCGGCGCCGATTACGCTGGGCGAGAGGGATTCTGGACCGAGTACACGACCAACCCCTCGCAGGGCGGGACCGACTCGTACGCGTTCCTGCCGAAGCAGTACAAAGGCACCGGGCAGACGACCCTGCAGATTCCTTCGACCACGATCTACACGGCGGCCTGGGACAAGCTCGCCGAGATCGACCAGGTGCCGGGCTGGGAATCGAAGGGCACGCCCGATCCCAAGAAGCTGAAGATCGACTACTCGCTCTATTACCACTCGTCTGGTGATACGCCCGAGAACACCACCGAACGCGAGCCGCAGAACATGGTGCGTGCAGTGAAGGCAACCGGGATCGCGCTCATCAGGCTCAATCGCTAGCTGACAGCGGAGAGCTTCCCCTTAGAAGCCAATCCGGAAGTCGGCGACCAGCGGCAGGTGATCGGATGCCATCAGCGCGCGGCGTGTGCGCACGAGCTCCATGCTGCGCACGGTGACGTCCCCCTCGTAGTAGATGTGGTCGAGGTGCAGCACCGGGAAGAATCCCGGGTAGGTGCGTCTGCGTTTGAGGTGCTGCGCGATGTCGATGCTGTTGAACAGCGCCGACAGCGTCTTGGTGGCGAGCCCCTTCAGCCACTCGTTGAAGTCACCGAGGATGATCTTGGGACCCTTGATGCGATGATCGTGGACGAAGGCAGCGAGACGGCCGGCCTGGTAGCGCCGCTCCATCACAGCCGTCCCGAGGTGGACGTTGTAGATGTGCAGAGCCTCGCCGTTGATATCCACGTCGACGCGCTGACAGGCGCGCTCCTCGCATGCCCGCCACGTGAGATCGTAGTGACCGTGGTGCAGGATGGGGTAGCGGCTGAGGACGACGTTACCGAAGTTATGGCCGCGCAGCTGTCGTACCGTGTGCATCGTCCAGCCCATCCCGAGGGCAGCGCCGATTTCCTCGGCCTGACCCGCGCCCGAGGGACCGGCGCCAATCACTTCCTGCAACGCGACGATGTCGGCGTTCATTTCGCGAATCACTTCGGCGACGCGCCCGGGCATGGTGCGGCGATCCATGCCACGGGAGCGATGGATGTTGTATGTCGCGATGCGGAGGTCGACGTAGCGTCGCGAGGCCGTCTCGGTCATTGCTGGCGCTCCAGGATCCATACGAATGGCCCGACGATCTTCTCCCCCACCGGACGACGCTTCCAGCGGGCGTGGGTGATTTCGTCGCTGTCGGTCAGGTCATGCACGGATGTGCGGCGCGCGAGGTGATAGTTGATGCTGGGCGTGAACAGAAAAACGACGGCAAGCCAGTCCATTCAGCGTGCGGGGGGTGCCGGCGCGGCTCATGGGGATATCATAGCCGCATGATGAGCCGACTCGCTGCCGTGCTTGCCCTCGCTTCTCTCGTGCTCGTTGCCGGGTGCTCCGAGCCACCGGCGCCCGTGTCTGTGTCAGAGGGGATGGTGACGGTGCTCAACCAGACGGAGCAGGACTGGAAGCAAGTGCTGATTACCGTCAACGATCACTTCCAGGGCGTCGTGCCGACGCTCAAGGCGGAGGGCCGCGCCAATGCGCCGCTGGCGCAGTTCAGCACCGGTCATGGCCAGCGGTGGACGCCGGGAACCTACGTCAAGACGATCGACGTCACCGCCAAGGCGGCCGACGGCACCGACGTCAAGCTCACATGGGGACGGGAGGAGAAGCGGTGAGCAAGAAACTCGATTCCGAATTCGACACCGCGTGCCCTTGCTGCTCGGCCACGCTGGTGATCGATACCAACCTGCGGCGCGTCGTCCGTCACGAGGAGCCGTCGCGCGGTGAGCGGCCCGAGCTGAGTCATGCGGAGCGGATTCTCGCGGAGGAAGCGGCGCGTCGCGACGCGCTGTTTGCCAGGTCCGTTCAGGCCGAACGCACCAGGGATGACGATCTGTCCAAGCGCTTCGAGGAGGCGCTCCGCCAGGCCGGCAACGAACCAGTTACGAAGCCGACGCGCGACTTCGACCTGGATTGAGCCCTTCAGGCGAACTCCTTTGGCAACTCCGTCCACCGTTCGCGGCCGCGGTAATACACCGGCTTGCGGCCCGGATGTTCTGCCCTGAAGCGGCGATAGCGGGCGCGTAATCGATCGATCCGCACATCGGACGACGGCAAAGGCCTGTGC
>JACDDJ010000448.1 GCA_013817065.1 Acidobacteriota bacterium | reverse complement strand
ATGGCGACCTACTGTGACTCTCAGGGCGAGGTCTTCAGCCTGAGCGAGAAGTGGAATACCAAGCTGCTCGCAAACGGGTGGACCAACAGTTGCCGAGAGAACAGCGGCGGTTCGTGCGAAGCGACGCGCGAGCCGCGTACGGCGTAGCACCTGGTCGGTCCAGCGCGCCCGTAGTCGCTTATTCGGACCTGACGCCTTTTCTCCCAAGCCAAGTCACAGGCGCTGCGGCGTAGTGGCGTTCATACCAGTGGCGCGCATCCGCGGCGCTTCGAGCACGGTGCGAACCTCAACCCACCGCATCATGCTGACAGCGGCCAGATTCGTCAGCCCATCGGCACATGCAGTAAGCGCTCTCGGAGGACCTCCTCCGTGGGCGAGTACGCCGCAACTGCACCAGCACCCTTCGCAGATCGCTGCCGGTCGAGCACGGGCAGGAAAAATCGAAACTCTCGAACGCCCGTGTCAGCTCCATGCTACCGGGAAGGTGCGAATGCACCGCTACCCGGTACCTTTGACGCGCTGGGGCGGCGGCCAGCGCTACTGACCTCGGGGCGGCATTCGCGTGCCGCTATATCGGCCACGCTATCGGCCACGCTATCGGCCACGCTATCGGCCGCGCCCAACTCGACCGAGAACTGGACCATGAAAACCGTTCTGGTCGTAGAGGACGACCCAGACATGCGCGATTTGGAGCGCGCTGTCCTGGAGTTCGGTGGCTACTCGGTCACGTTGGCGCGGAATGGCGTTGAGGCACTCCGCCATCTGGAGCAGACCTTACCCGACGTGATCATCCTTGACCTTATGATGCCGGTAATGGACGGCCTTACCTTTTTAGCGGAGCGCAGCAGGCGGGGTCTGGCCGCGTCTATCCCGGTTCTTTGCGTGTCTGCTGCCGGAAGAGAGATGACAGCTCACGCGCTGAGGCTTGGGGCGAACGAGTGTATCTCGAAGCCAACCGACATGGATACCTTGTGCGAACGAGTCCTCCACTACAGCACCCGGCGGCATTAACGCCGACACTGATTTGCTCTGGAACGGGCGAGCATAACGCGCACCCGTCAATCCAAACCTGCGGCTGTTCCGGGGTCGGGCGGAGAACATCGACGGTTCTTCTCCTGGCGTTACGGTCTCTCGAGAGAATGGCGGAACTTTTTCTAGCGGAAAGCGCAGCCGAGGGTGTCACCGGTGACGTCGCCTTCATGCAGAGTGTCGTCGAGATCGGATGGTTCCGCTTCAACGGAACGATCCCCGAATCCTTCAACAACTTCGCTGGAATCGGTGCGACCGACAGCAACCCGACGCCGGCCGTGTTTCCCGATGCGCTCACGGGCGTCCGTGCCCGGATCTACTTTCCGAGCGGCGAATGGCCTACTTTCTGAGCGGCGCGCGTTCATGGCACTCCTCGCCGCGCTCGAAGAGGACGTCGACGCCGTTGAGCGGGAGGCTTCGAGTGTCAAACGGAATGTCGTGCTGCGTTCCGCGGCAAACGAAACGATGAAGCGCCGCGCAGACGTCACTCACCAACGTGTCTCTTCCACATCCACATCAACCCGATGTGGATGATGCGTATCGAGATTCCGGACGAGCAGGGCCGGCCGCACAACATCCTGGACGAGCCGAAATGGATGGACACAGTGTGGATGCCGCGAAACGGCGGCCGCGTCGTGTTCCGCACCCGGTTTGCCGATTACACCGGGCGATGGGTGCATCACTGCCCCGTACTGCTGCACGAAGACCACGGGATGATCCAGACGGTGCGATCGACCGACCGCGCGAAGGACAGCAACTACAGCGCGTAATGGGCGAACGGACCACTCAGCGGAGTCCCCGGGTGACAAAGAGCCGGCCCAGTCGTCGGACGTGCGAGTAGCAGTACGCGGCGCCGTCGGCAGTCACCACCGGTGAGAACACATCTTCGATCCCGACGACATCGCGCGGCGCCAAAGTTTTCCACATCTCGCGCCCACCCGTGGCGACGTTCACCCGGAAGACGTCTGCCTTGATCCGAGGGAGGCGCTTTTCGCGGCATGACGTAGATCCATTGACCGTCGGCGCTCCACCGCAGCGGCGAGTCCCCGCGCGTCAACCCGGGCACGCTCCGCGCGCTGCTGCCATCCAGAGGATACAGGGCCCAGCTCTCACCGGATCGCCCGAGGACGGACAGCCCGTCGGGCGGCAGCGCTCGCGGGGCAATGGAGACTCCCGCAGGCGTGAGGGAGCGCGTGAGCGACGAAGACGGTCGTAACCTTCGAGGGCAAGGTCGTGAACGACAAGAGCACGGGAAGCGTGACGTTCAATGGTCAGACCGGCACATTCAACCTGACGAAGGAGGTGGCCGGCGCAGCAGCGACCCAGGCACCGGCCGGCGGGATGAGCACGGACGAAGCCCTGCAGAAGAGCTTCGCCAACGTCAGCGCCTATGTCATCAAATGGGCGGAAATGGTCCCGCCTACAAGTACCCCTACCAGCCGACGAAGTCAGTTCGGACGGTCGGACAGCTGATCGGCCGTTCTCGCGACGACAGAATTTCTTCATCGGTTCGGGCTCGCGGATCGACCTGCGATGCGCCAGTGGTGGAAGCTGTGCGCGTCTGCTCAATGGTAGACTCGGCGCTTCTCCATGATCCCGGCTACCCTCGGCCACTACCGCATCGTCCGCTCCATCGGCGTAGGCGGCATGGGAGAAGTCTTCATGGCCGACGACTCGAAGCTCGGTCGCAGAGTCGCGCTGAAAATTCTCCCCGGCGCACTTGCCTCTGATCCTGAGCGCCGCGGCCGATTCGAGCGCGAGGCGCGTGCCGTCGCCGCGCTGAACCATCCCAACATCATTACCATCTATTCGGTCGAAGAGCAGGACACCGTCCTGTTCCTGACGATGGAGTTGGTCGAAGGAAAGACGCTGGCCGACCTCCTCCCCCGACAGGGCATGCCGATCGAGCAGGTATTGCAGGTGGCTATTCCGCTGGCCGATGCGATCGGCGCCGCTCACCAACGGGGTATCACCCACCGCGATCTGAAGCCCGCGAACGTGATGGTCAGTGACGAGGGCCGCGTGAAGGTACTGGACTTCGGCCTTGCGAAGCTTCGGGACGAGTCGACTGCCGACGTCCTCACGACATCGATGGCCAGGGATCGGTTGACGGTTGAAGGCCGGATCATGGGTACGGTGGCCTACATGTCGCCCGAGCAGGCAGGCGGGGGCGAGGTGGGACCGAGTTCCGATATTTTTTCGTTCGGTATCCTGGCGTACGAGCTCCTGACGGGCGAGCTCCCGTTCAAAGGACAGGGTCCGGCCGCCGTGATCGGCGCGATCTTGAGCGGCCGTCATATGCCGATTTCGGATCTGCGAAGAGGGCTTCCCGGCGGACTGGCCGCGGTCGTCGAGCGATGCCTGGAGAAGGAACCCAGGGCTCGCTTCCAAAGCGGGAAAGATCTGGCGCGCGCACTTCGGCGTGGGCTCGCCGGAAGCGAGATCGTGGCTGTTGTGGAGAAGGCGGATTCCGACGATCCTGCGCGGATCGATGCGCCCGCGGCTCGCCAGCAGGAGATCAGGTTCTGCACGACCTCGGACGGCGTCAGTCTCGCCTATTCCACCCTGGGAGCTGGCCCTTTCATCGTTCGCGTGCTGGGCCATTTCACGCATCTCGAAATGGAATGGGAGTGGCCCGATCTGAGGCGGTTTTGGGAGCACCTTGCGGAACGACATACCGTCGTTCGCTACGACGGTCGGGGAATGGGTCTATCGGATCCATACACCGGCGACTTTACCGAGGAGACGCGGCAGCTCGATCTCGAGGCCGTGCTCACCGCTGTCGGCGCCGAGAACACGGCGTTACTCGGGATATCCGAGGGCGGATGGACCGCGGCCACGTACGCCACTCAACACACCGAACGCATCACACATCTCATCCTCTACGGAGCGTACTGCCGCGGAGCCCAGGCGCGACCAGGATACGACGCCGAGGAAGACCGGGCGCTCGTGACACTGATCCGCAAGGGCTGGGGCCGTGACACGCCCGCATTCCGGCAGGTCTTCACCAGCCAATTCTTTCGCCCCGATGCCGATCCCGGATTACTCGCTCACTTCAACGAACTACAGCGCGTCTCCGCCGATGCCGAGACAGCAGCGCGGTACCACGAGTCATGCCACAAGAGGGGTGACGGACGGGATCTGTACCGGCAGCTCAGGATTCCCACGCTCGTCGTCCACAGCCGAGACGATCTGGCTGTCAGCGCCGACGAGGGACGACTCCTGGCATCGCTCATACCCGGCGCGCAACTCGTGCTGCTCCCCAGTGGCACGCATTATTTCCCCTCAAGCACGGAAGTGGTCACAAAGGCCGCCGGAGCGATCGCTCGATTCCTTCACGGGTCAGGACGATGACTTGCTGTATCGGTCAGTGACAAAGCCCGTCGTTACGGACGGGACTGGGGGTGCCGGAAGTGGGGGTCGAACCCACACTGCCCGAAGGAAACGGGCTTTTGAGTCCGGCGCAAGGCCGCCCCCGTTGGGGCTCATCACTGGATTTTCCTAGCAATTTCTACGCTTGGCTAGTCCCGGCCGCAGCCGACATTTCGCCCAACCACGGCCACGTGTTGATTTCATAGAGGAGAGGATGCGTCGGCCAGCCGCTGATGGGGAGCATCGATGCAGTTTAGCTGTCG
>JACDDJ010000028.1 GCA_013817065.1 Acidobacteriota bacterium | reverse complement strand
CTTGCTGCGGCGAAGCGTCGCCAGCCCAACGCCCGCCAGCACCCCCGCGCCGAGCATGAACAGCACCCCGAACCTCGCAGCGGCACGTAGTCCGGCCAGCGGCGGGAACACCGCGTAGAGCCAGCCGTACACCGGCGTCCGCGTGCCGAGGGACAGCACGCAGCCGACGATGCAGATGAGAGCCATCAGCAGCACGCGGCGCCGCATCAATGGATCCGCGGCTCGGCGCAGCTGCAGCGCGATCGCCGCGAGCGCCAGAAAGGCGACCACGATACCCGGGAAGTAGGCGTCCGGAGAGACGCGAGGCGCAGCGGCATTCCACAGCCAGTGGTGAAGGTGGCTGTAGGATGCCCAGTAGCCGTTCAACAGCGCCGAGTACTCGCTGACGCTGTCGAGCGTTCTCACCATCTGCTGCTCGTTCGCCGCCCGGCGATACGGCAGGTACACCGGGAGAATCGCGACACCCGCCAGGAGCGCAGCGAGCGCAAAGCTCGCGTGAACCCTCAAAGTCGGCCGCCGGACGATGACCAGCACCGCCAGCGCAATTGTCGTGAAGACCACGAGGTAGCCGGATGTGTAGGCCATGACCGACATCCAAAACGCGAGTAGTAGCGCGTGGCGGATCTGCCCGGTAGCGACCAATCGATCCGCTGCGAGGAGTGCGAGCGGGACGCCATATGCATGGTGCGCCTGCAGGTGCTCGAGCCGTGTCAGCGACTGCGTGTTGAACGCCCACGCGGATCCGGCGAGTAGCGAGGCGAGTCTGTCACCCGTCCACGCGTGAACCAGTGCATAGCATCCGAGCATGGTCAACGCCATGCCGGCGAGCAGTAGCACGTTGTGGACGAGGACCGGTGAACCGCCGAGGATCCTGACCGGTGCCCCCATCACGGCCGGAACGATCAGCGGCTCGGAGAAAGCCAGCGAGTCGGGCGCTGGATGAAAGATGTTGGCGCTGAATAGATGCAGCGGATCTCGCGGCAGCTGGTGCTGCACCCACGCCACGATCCACTCGTTGAGCATCACGTCGCCGTTGTAGTTCAGCGACAGGTGCGCGGGGTCGGTGGCCAGTGGCCACGAGTGCGCGACGGCCAGGAGGACTGCGATCAGGACCGCCTGCGTCCAGTGCGAACGCAGCCAGAGGGTCATCGCGCCGCGAGGCTGCGGATCAGCGTCAGTAGCATGTCGATCGCGACGGTGTTGTGGCCTCCGAGAGGGGTGATCACGTCAGCGTACCGTTTACTCGGCTCCACGAACTCGAGGTGCATCGGCTTCACGGTGCCGAGATACTGATCGATGACGGAGCTCACCGTCCGTCCGCGCTCGGACAGGTCCCGCTGCAGCCGTCGTATGAACCGCGTGTCATCGTCGGCATCGACGAACACCTTGACGTCCAGCAGCTTGCGCAGATCCGGATCCGCAAAAATCAGGATGCCTTCGACGATGATGGCGCGGCGGGGGAGGACGGTGGTGGTGCCTTCTTCGCGAGCGTGGCGGGCGAAATCGTAGAGCGGCACGTCGACCGGGGAGCCGGCGCGCAGCGCCTTTACATGCTGGACGAGAAGGTCGGTCTCGAGTGAGTCCGGGTGGTCGTAATTGAGCGCGGCGCGCTCTTCGAGACGAAGATCGCCCCGGTCCCGGTAGTATTTGTCGTGCTCGAGGAGGCTGACCTGGTCGTCCCCCAGGCTCTTGACGATCTGGGAGACGACCGTGGTCTTTCCGGAGCCGGAACCGCCGGCGACGCCGATGACGAAAGGCTTCATGCCGTAGCGGTGTTCAGCGTGACTGCGCAGCCTGCTGCACCTGGTCCATCACGCGCAGGAGGTTCCCGCTCCAGATCTTGCCGATCTGTTCCTCCGTATACCCGCGTCGCACCAGCTCCAGCGTCACGTTGAAGGTTTCTGACGCATTGTTCCAGCCGTCTACACCGCCGCCGCCATCGAAGTCCGACGAGATGCCGACGTGATCGATGCCGATCTTCTTGACGATGTAGTCGAGGTGGTCGACGAAGTCCTTGACGTTGGCGCGCGGTGGCGCGGGGAATTTCGTGTTCAGCTCGTCAAGCTTCTTCTGCATCTCGGCACGCTGCTCGTCCGTCAATATTGGCGCCTGGGTGCCGCCGGCGGTTCCTCCGCCAGCGCCGCCGCGTCCGCGGCCGCCACGACCGAGAGAGGCGACCGGCACCTTGTATTCCTCGGCCAGATTCGCGAGGGCCGCGGTACGTTCAGCCGAGGGCGGCGTGACTTTGACGTAGCCGGCAAACGCCACCGCCTGCACAACGCCGCCGTTCTTCTTCACCGCCATCAGTTGCTCGTCGTCGAGGTTGCGGCTATGGTCGAACATGGCGCGCGCCCCCGAATGGGACGCGATCACCGGCGCCTTCGAGAGTGCCATGGCCTGCAGATTTGCTTCCTTCGAGGGGTGGGAGATGTCGACCATGATGCCGACGCGGTTCAGTTCGGCGATGACTTGCTTGCCGAGCGGGCTGAGCCCCTTGTGCAGCCAGACACCGTCGCCCTCGCCGGTATTCGAGTCCGCCAGCTGACTGTGACCGTTGTGCGCCAGCGACAGGTAGCGAGCGCCGCGCGCCTGGAATTCCTTCACGCGCGCGATCGCGGTGGTCTCGTCTCCGAGCGGATAGCCGTTCTCGACGCCGATGAGCGCCACCTTCTTGCCCGCCGCCCCAATCGAGCGGACGTCTGCCGAGGTCAGCGCGAGACCGATCTTGTCGGGAGCGATCTCCTTGGTGAGGCGATGGATCGCATCGAACTTGTCGCTGGCTTGTTTGTAGGCGGCGTCGAAGCCGGCCTTGGTGAACGCCTCCTCGCCTCTGCCCTGGCCGACATACACGATCAGGAACGCGGCATCGAGCCCGCCAGAAATCATCTTCGGAAGATTCACCTGGTTTGGCAGGTCCTGGGTGTAGTTCTGCGTCGCGGTGAAGTTGTCGACGCCGATGTCGACGTGGGTGTCGAGCGTGATAACCTTGTCGTGAAGGGCGCGAGCCTTGGCCACGAGTGCAGCGTCATCGGCCGGCGCCTGCTGCGCGTGGGCGACCGGCACCAGATTCGTCCGGACCGGCATGGTGAGGGTGCCGACAGCCATCAGGAGCGCGGGCACGAGCAGAAAGCGTTTCATCAAGGGGCCATCCTCCGGCTGGGATTGTACTCCTAAGGAACTATCGCAGAGGGTGCGGGGAACTGACGCAGAGGGTGCGGGGAACTGGCGCTGAGCGTGCGGAGGAACTTACGCTGAGGGTGCGGTCACTCCTCTACTCGGCGCGGAGCGCGGCGATCGGGTCGATTGCGGTGGCGCGGCGGGCTGGCAGGTAGCCGGCGCTGAGAGCAGCGAGCACCAGGATGGCGGCGAAGCCGAGCGAGAGGCGGATGTCGCTGGCGATCACGCCGAACAGCGCGGCCTCCAGAAAGCGCCCAAGCGCGACCGACACCAGCAGGCCGAGCGCGACCCCGGTTGCGGGGATCGGGAGCGATTGTCCGACGGTGAGGCGGAGGACGTCACGGCAATGGGCGCCGAGCGCAATCCGGACGCCGATCTCGTGCGTGCCCTGGGTGATGATGAAGGCCATCAGGCTGTAGACAGCGACGACAGCGAGGACGAGCGCGAGCAGACCAAAACCCCCCATGATCGCGGCGACGTACTGCAGGCCGATCGTGCGCTCTGAGAGCGTCACCTCGATCGGCTGCACGTCGTAGATGGCCTGGGCGGGATCGACGGTCTTCACGGCGGCGCGCGCGGCGGGGATCAAGGCCGCCAGGTCGCCGTCGGCCCGGACCGCGAATGCCACACGAACTCGACGGCGCCTGCGCGTAGGGTCGGTACACCGTCGGTGCATTCCGGCGCGAGAACCAGTCGTGAATGATGTCGTCAGACACGCCGACGACTGTAAGCCACGGGCTGGACCCGACCTTGATCCGTCCTCCGATCGCATCGGCGGCCGGAAAATAGAGAGCCGCGGCCGACCGCGCGATGATCGCGACCGGCTGCCCGTCGCTGTCGTCGCTGGCGTCGAAATCCCGGCCCTGCCCCATCGGGATCCTCATCGTCTGCAGGTACGAAGAGGTTACGAGCCGGTGGTCGACAGCCGGTGGATTCGCCGGATCCTTAGTTGGTGTGCCTTCAACCTCGATCGCCCTGACGGAATTCCTGCCGGAGGATGGCAGGACGTTGGCCGCGGCGACCGGACGTGCAGAAATTTTTCGTGAAGATCGGCGAGCACTTCGTCCGCATTGGGATGGCGGAGAAACCGACCGAGCAGGCGTGCAAAAAGACGAGGCGGCGCGAGCGGATCGCAATTCATGGCCGCTCGAGCTGCGACTCGACGCCCTTCCACAGCGCCAGGAGTCCTTCGCGGGCGGTGCGCAACGCCGCGAGTCCGGTTGCGGACACGGTGTAGTAGCGCCGTGACCGGCCACCGCGTTCCGGCAGCGGCTCGCTCATCCGCGACCGAAGGCAGCCCTTCGCCTCGAGCCGTTCGAGGGCCGTGTACAACGCGCCGCGCGCGACGTCCCGTCCGGTGCGTGCCTCTATCTCTTCCCGCACCGGGATGGCGTAGGCGTCCTGACCGAGGCGAAGGATGGCCAGCAGAACGACCTGCTCGAACTCGCCGAGATACACCGGCGTGGGCGACTTAGGCATGGCGTGTCTGCATTGTAGGCCTTATGCGAGCCCGACGCCACCCAAGTTCCCCGCCTTCGCCAAGGCTTCGGCGGGGCAGGCTAAGCTCCCCGCGCCCTGGCCTTAAGTCGGCCCGCCCCCTCGCGAGAGCCTGCCCGCACCCCTCGGCGTAAGTCTGCCCGCACCCTCAGCGTGAGTTTGCCGCACCCTCAGCGTCAGTCCCCGCACCCCCAGCGATAGCTCCTATTGACTTTCGATAGGAGCGGTGTTTTCATGTCGGAATTCGATAGGAGTCCATGGCCAACAAAACAGATCTCCTCCGCGGCACCCTCGACCTGCTCATTCTGCAGACGCTCACGCTCGATCCCAATCATGGACTGGGTATCTCGCGTCGAATCGGCCAGATCACGAAAGGTGCCTTCGACGTCCGCGCCGGCTCGTTGTTTCCGGCCCTGCATCGGCTCGAGGAGCGGGGGTGGTTATCGTCGTACTGGGGCGATTCCGAGAACAACCGGAAGGCGCGCTACTACGAAATGACCGCTGCCGGACGAAAGCAGTTGCGGGCTGAAACGGATAACTGGGACCGCGTCGCGCTCGCGATCACGCGTGCCCTGAAAGCGACGTAAGTCATGGGCATCCTCCGACGCCTCGTGTGCGCGACACGCAACCTGGTGCGAGGCCCGCGCATGGACAGCGAGCTCGATCGCGAGCTCCGCACCTACGTGGAGATGCTGACCGAGGAGAAGGTGGCGGCCGGTGCCGCACCCGAGCGGGCGCGCCGCGAGGCGCTGATGGAAAGCGGCGGGCTCGAGCAGGTGAAGGAGCACGTGCGCGCGATCCGCACCGGCGCCCTGCTCGAGCAGGTCGTGCAGGACCTACGCTACACACTGCGCGGTCTGCGCCGCGCGCCGGCGTTCACCACCACCGTGATCGTCATGCTCGCGCTCGGCATTGGAGCCAACACCGCCATCTTGTCGGTCATCGATGCGCTCCTGCTTCGGCCGCTACCGTTGACGAACCCTCACCAGCTCGCCGCCGTCTACCGCGGACCGTCAGGTACCGAATCGGCGTTCTCCTATCCGGACTACGAGGAGCTTACGTCCCAAACGCAGGTGCTCGCGGGCGCCGCGGCGTGGGGCACGAACACCGGTTGGTTGCGCGTCGGACCGGATCTCGAGCGCGCCACCGTACACCGTGTGTCGCCCAACTACTTTGCCGTCCTCGGCGTGACCCCGCAACTCGGTGGCAGCTTCGTCGCCGGGCCTGAAGCGGCCTCGGTCGGACAGGTGATCCTCTCCGACAACACGTGGCGGACCCTCTTCAACGCCGACCCGCTGGTGTCCGGGCGGCAGGTGACGCTTGGCGGGCAGGCGATGACAGTCGCAGGTGTGGCGCCGCCATCATTCCTCGGGCTGGCCCCGCCACGCCGGCAGATGCGTGGATGACCTTTTCGACGCTCGCGCTGCTCGAACCCGAGTGGCAGTTCCGCGCACCGAACGAGATCTGGCTCCGGGTGATCGTGCGTGTCCAGAACGACATCTCGGTTCCCGCCGCCGAGAGCGTGCTGCAGGCGGCCGGAAGCCGCATCGCCTCGGGCGCGCCGCCGCAGTTTGCGTCGGCGCTCAGGCTGGTCCCGGCATCCAGTCCGCTGTTCGATCCGACCGTGCGTGCGGCTTCGTCGAGGCTCGCGCTGCTCGTCGCCGGCGAGGCTGCACTCGTCCTGCTGATTGCCTGTGCAAACGTCGCCACCCTGCTGGTCGTCCGCGCCGCATCGCGCCGGAGAGAGCTGGGCGTCCGTCTCGCGATCGGCGCGTCCCGGGGACGAGTCGCGCGACCGATGGTGACGGAGAGCCTCGTGCTCGGTGCCGCGGGATGCGCGGCCGCTCTGCTCGTCGCGAACTGGACAATCGAGGCCGTCACCGCGCTAGCGCCCGCTTCGGTCATTCCGCCCGGAGTGACCATCGCTCTCGATTGGAGGATCGGTATGTTCGCCGCCGGTCTCTCCTTCGGGGTTGCGTTGCTCTGCGGCCTGCTGACCGCATGGCAGGTATCGCGCGTCGATCTGCTGCCAGTAGTAAAGGGCACCACACCGAATGACGCCAGTGCCGGCATGGGGATGCTGAGTCTTCGTCGAGGACTCGTAGTCGTCCAGGTCGCACTCTCGGCCGTGCTGCTCGTTGGTGCCGGGCTCTTCATCCGCACGCTCGGTGCGGCGCTCTCTGTGGCGCCTGGTTATGACATCAATCGCGTGCTCCTCACCACTGTGGACTTCGGCGCGGCCGGCATGACACCACCGGCGGTTCCGGCAACCGGCGAACGAATCCTCAACGAAGTCCGCGCCATATCAGGGGTCGACGCGGCAGCGTTCGGACACATCGTGCCGTTCAGCGGCGCGTTCGTGGCGCGACCCGCCGCGCCCGAAAGCGAGCCGATGTCGGCCGACGACGCGGACAGGTTCCTGGTCCCGTACGCGGTCGTGTCCCACGCCTACTTCCAAACACTGGGGATGACGTCGCGAGGACGCGACTTCACGACGGCTGACGGTCCCCAGGCGCCGCCCGTCATGATCATCAACGAGACCCTCGCGCAGCGTCACTGGCCCGGTCAGGACGCGCTCGGCAAGCGCATGAGACTGGCGGCTGCACCCGGTCCGCTCTACGAGGTGATTGGCGTTGTCCCGGACGGCAAGTACGTATCGCTCACGGAAGCGCAGCATCCGTACATGTATCTGCCCTGGGGCCAGTCGCCCGTCCACGCATGACGCTGCACGTCCGCGCCGCCGGCTCACCCTCGGCGCTCGCCGGGCCCGTTCGCGCCGGAGTGCGCGCCGTTACCCCGGATGTGCCGGCACTTGCGCCGCGGACCCTGCGCGACTACGTCGATCGCTCGACCGGCAGCCAGCGAGTGGTGGCCCGGCTGTTGTTCATCTTCGGCGGCATCGCGCTCGCGGTCGCGGCAGTCGGGGTCTACGGCTTGACTGCCTACACGATTGCCCAGCGGCGGAAGGAACTCGGCGTTCGGGTCGCGCTCGGCGCCCGCCCCGGTGATCTCGTCCGGCTGCTCCTTTCGCAGAGTCTCCTCCTGGTCGGCGTTGGGCTGGCTGTCGGAACCGGAGCTGCACTGCTGCTAGCGCGTCTCGTCGCGACGATGCTCTTCGGTGTAACGGGATCGGACCCGCTGTCGTTCGCGGCGGGTGCCGGATTGCTTGCGCTGACGACCCTGATAGCGGCGCTGATCCCGGCGCGCAGAGCGACACGCGTCGATCCACTCGGTGCATTGCGGGCAGACTGATGCGACTCCGCACGCTCATCCACAATCTCTTCTCTCGGCGCCAGATCGACAGCGAACTCGACGCTGAACTGCGCGCGTACGTCGACATGCTCGCCGAAGAGAAGATCGCGTCGGGCATGCCCCCTCCGCAGGCTCGCCGCGAAGCACGCGTGGAAAGCGGCGGCCTCGAACAAGTGAAGGAACAGGTACGAGTGGTGCGCAGTGGTGCTCTTATCGAACAGTTCGTCCAGGACCTCACGTATGGCGTCCGGGTGCTCCGGCGCAATCCATCGTTCACGCTCGTTGCGGTCTGCACCCTGGCCATCGGGCTCGGTGCAACGACCGCGATCTTCAGCGTCGTCAACTCGGTGCTGCTGCGTCCGCTGCCGTATGCGGCGCCCGACTCGTTGTTCCGAGTCGAGAACATGCACTACACCGGTGAGTTCGTCGAGCTGCAGCGTCGCGGCCAGAGCTTCGAGGTCGCCGCATACGTGACGCGCGAGGCCACGATCACCGGAGGCGCGGAGCCGCAACGGGTTGCCGCCGCGTCAGTGTCACCGAACCTGATGCCCCTGCTCGGTGTGACCGCCCAGCGCGGTCGAGCGCTGGAGGATGGCGATGAGCGCGCCTCAAATGGCGCCGTGGTGGTGATCAGTCACGAGTTCTGGCGCAGCCGCTTTGGCGGCGACCCCGGTGTCCTCGGCCGCCTCGTCACGCTGGACGGCACGAGCCGGACGGTGGTCGGCGTCATGCCGCGGGATTTTGATTTTCCGACTCCTGCAACACAGCTGTGGACCCCCGCCGTAGTGGATCCCAACAATCGCATCGCACTCTGGTCCAGCAGCCGGCAGATCATCGGCCGACTGCGCCCGGGCGCAACCCTGTCGCAGGCCGATGCCGAGGTGCGCGCCATCGCTCCGTTGATGCGCTCGCTGTTCCCCTGGGGTATGCCGGCCGACTATGGGCAGAACGCATCGTTGATCCCTCTGAAGCAGGCGCTCGTCGCCGACGTCCGGCCATTGTTGACGCTCCTGCTCGCCGCCGTGGGGATGGTCCTGCTGATCGCCTGCGTGAACGTGAGCAATCTATTAGTGGCACGTACGCTGGCGCGCCAACGCGAACTCGCCATCCGCGCGTCCCTGGGCGCGGCGCGGGGAAGGATTGTTCGGCAGGTCCTCACGGAAGGCGCGTTGCTCGTCCTATGCGGCATCGTCCTCGGAGTGCCTATCGCTTATTTCGGGATGCAGGTGCTCGTCACGTCGCTCCCGACAGACATGCCGCGCAGTGTGACCCTGGCGCTCGACCGCCGGCTGTTTGCATTCGCGGCAACAGCGTTCGCCGCCTGTGCGCTCATCGTCGGCGTGTTTCCGGCGTCGCGGGCCGCGCAGGTGGATCTTGTCCCGCGCATGGCCGAAGGGGAGCGGACTGGCCAGAGCCGGCGGACGCGGTGGACGTCCAATCTGCTGGTGGGCACACAGATGGCGCTGGCTGTGATGCTGGTGGTTTCGGCGGTCCTGCTCGCGCGCACGCTCGCGAACCTTCACGCGGTGTCGACCGGGTTCGCAGTGGAACAGGTCGTGTCGGCCCGCATCTCGCCGCCCCAGTTCCGCTTTCCAAATGCGTCCGCTCGGCGTGATCTGTACTCCCAGGTACTCGAACGCGCTGCCGGTGCCCCGGGCGTGGTGAGTGCCGCCGTGACCGATCGCCTGCCACTCGGAGGTGAGGCCTATGGGAGCGTCTTCAGCATCGAAGGACGGCCCGACCCCGCGCGAACCGGCGAGTGGCCCATTGCCGACGTCTCCGCCATCGTGAGCCCTGCCTTCTTCTCCACACTCGGGATGCCGGTGCAAGCGGGGCGGACGTTTACGCCCGACGACTCGGAGACGTCGCAACGGGTGGCGGTCATCAGCGAGAGCCTTGCGAATAAATACTGGCCAGGCGAGTCTCCAATTGGGCGCCGATTCGGTTTTCCGGGCGATGGCGATCGCCTCAGGACGATCGTGGGCGTCGTTGCAGACGTCAAGTGGGAGCGCGTGACTGACCAGGCGCGCACCGCTCTCTACGTGCCGATCACGCAGGCGGCGCCCGGAGCGATGCGTGTGCTCGTCCGCACAACCGGCGACCCATCCGGCGCGCAAGAACACATCAGGTCGATCGTGCGCGGGATCGATCGCGACACGCCCGTGGATCGACCCCGAACGATGGCAGACCTCGTAGCGACTGCTGTTGAAGGACCACGGTTCGCCGCGCTGCTCGTGACAGCCTTCGCTGTGGCTGGCCTGCTGCTCGGCGGTATCGGGATCTACGGTACAGTCAGCGACCATGTGGCACAGCGACGCCGTGAATTCGGCGTACGCGTGGCGCTCGGTGCGCAGAGATCTCACGTGTTCCGGGCGATGCTCGGCGGGACGATGGCCGTCGTTGCCGCCGGAACGGTCGCAGGGCTCGTGGGTGCCGCGGTCATCACCCGGTTGTTCGCGACCATGCTCTTCGATATTGCGCCGACCGATCCGGCGACATTTGCGCTCGCCGTAGGAATCCTTGCCGCGACGGCCGTGCTGGCTGGATACCTGCCCGCTCGGCGTGCCTCACGCGTCGATCCGCTCTCGGCGCTCCGTGTGGGGTAAGCGTCTGGCCGGTATACTGAAAGCTCCAAGGAGCTACCAGTGAGACATCGCCCCGCCGTGTTTGCCGTCCGCACGTCTATCGCCGTCGTCTTTGCCCTCGGAGCTCTGCAGATCTCGCCGTCGGCGCAGGACCGCCTGACGACGATGCCGGGCTACCAGCAGTTTCAGAAGGTCAGCACCGAGAGCCGTGAGGCGGTCAAGTCAGGTGCGCTCACCGTCACCTGGAAGGGTCCGAAGACTTTCGAGTACCAGCGGGACGGGAAGCTCTATCGCTACGACGTGACGTCCAAGGCAGCGGTTGAAGTCGGCGAGGCTCCAGCACCAACTGGGCGGGGACGTGGCGGGCGCGGCGACGCTCAGGGCGCGCCCGAACGCGGTCGACAGTTCGACTCGGCCGAGTCGCCCGACAAGAAGTTCCGCGCGGTCTACCGCGACCGGAACGTCTACATGGTGGATGCAGCGACCAACGCCGAAGTCGCCGTCACGACTGACGGCAGCGAGAAGGACCGGACGAAGAACGGCACCGGCAGCTGGGTCTACGGTGAAGAACTCGCGCAGCGGACGGCGATGTGGTGGTCGCCTGATAGCACCAAACTCGCCTACTACCGCTTCGATGAGAGCAAGGTCCCGGACTACTACCTGCAGCTCAAGCAGACGCAGCTTCAGAGCGAGGGCGATGTCGAGGCGTATCCGAAGGCAGGTGTCGACAATCCGATCGTCGAACTGTTCGTCTATGACGTTGCGACGAAGAGGTCCACACAAATCGACGTCCGCTCCGGCAAGCCATTCACGAACGACGTCGTCGGTCACTATGTCTACAAGGTGGCCTGGTCGCCGGACGGCAGCGAGCTGGTGTTCAACCGGACCAATCGGCGTCAGAACGTCCTCGAGTTCGCGGCCGCCAATCCGTCCACCGGCGCAACCCGCGTGATCATACGCGAGGAGTGGCCAACCGGATGGGTCGAGAACAGCCCCGCGATCACCTGGTTGAACGATGGCAAGCGCTTCATCTGGGAATCCGAACGCAACGGCTGGAACAATTTCTACTTGTATGACACCACCGGGAAGTTGATCAACCCGATCACGTCCTACACGGCGTTCGAAGCCAGCGGCCTGGTGAAGGTCGACGAAGCTGCCGGCGTGGTGTTCTACACGGCGCGTGACGGCGACAACCATATGAAGCCGCAGCTGCATCGCGTCGGCCTGAACGGCAAGGGTGATGTGCGCCTGACCGATCCGGCCTTCCATCACACGATCGGCGCGTGCATGACGGCGGCGGTCGCGGTTCCGGCAGCACCTGCCGCGACGGGGACCTGCGCGATCTCACCTGACAACAAGTACTTCGTCGACGTCTACCAGGCTCACAACGCGGCGCCGGCGACACGGCTGGCAGACGCGCTGACAGGGAAGACCGTCGCCGAGCTGGCGACAAGCGATCTGTCGAAGTTCAACGCGGTCGGACTGAAGAAGGCCGAGATGTTTGCCTACATGGCGGCTGACGGTAAGACGAAGCTGCATGGGCTGATTCACTTCCCGTCTAACTTCGATCCGTCGAAAAAGTACCCGGCGCTTCTGAGCGTCTACGGTGGTCCTGCATCGGCGAGCAGCACGGCACGCGAGACATTCGTCACGCCGAGCGCGTTGACCGAGTACGGGTTCCTCGTCCTCAACCTGGATTCACGTGCCGCCCCCGGCATGGGCAAGCGCACGCTCGATTCGATTTACATGAAGCTCGGCCAGGTGGAAATGGACGATATGGCGGCCGGCATCAAGGCGCTGGCCTCGCGGCCCTACTTCGACAGGACGCGCGTCGGCGTCCATGGGACGTCCTATGGCGGCTATTCGTCTGCGCTGCTGCTGCTGCGCTACCCGGATCTCTTCGCCGCCGCAGTGGCGTCGTCGCCGGTCACGGCGTGGGAACACTACGACACAATCTACACCGAGCGGTACATGTGGATCCCGCAGGAAAACAAAGAGGGGTATGCGGCCGGCAGCGCGATGACCTACGCCAAGGACCTCAAGGGCCGCCTGATGATCTACTACGGGACGGCTGACAACAACGTGCACCCGTCGAACTCCATGCAGTTGATCCGGGCGCTGCAGCAGGCGAACAAGAGCTTCGAGGTCCAGGTCGGGCCCGATCTCGGCCACACCGGCGTCAACCAGGCGCGGATGATGGAATTCTTCATCGAGAACCTCGTCATGCGGCCGGCATCCGCGTCAACGACGATGGTCGAACGGTAAGCTCGCCCGCATTATTCAGGGAGCGCTGAGCGCTTTGAATAATGCGCTGGCGGCATCGTGCTTTCTCGATGCCGCCGGTTCGACACGGCGCTTCGCGCCGCGCTCGAGACGCCGCCCGGGCGAGTCCTGAGCGAAGGCCCCCAAATCGGGCCTGAGTCGAAGCCGAAAGGCGAACAATTCGGAGCCTTCATGAATTGTTCGGGCTAGCGAAGCTCCGCGTGCACCCTGGCGCGCTCACGCTCGATCTGTTCGGGCGTGGCGCCCAGGCGCTCGAGGATCTCGGCGGTAAAGGCGAGCGCGACTTCTGCCTCTCCTGAAAACACCTGGTCGGCACCGGCCGCGCGGATCGCGGCAGCTTCGCGCAGGTGCGCCGTGCGCACCAGGACCCGGATTCTGGGATTCAGTTCCTTCGCGATCCGAATCGTCTCCTTGATCCCCGGCATCCCCGCCACGCTGACGATCAGGCTGCGCGCGTCCGCCACGCCTGCGGCAGCGAGCGCATCAACGCTTTCGGCATCGCCGTAGACCGCGTTGATCCCCCCAGCGCGCAGCCGCTCGGCAGTCTCGAGGTTCATCTCGAGCACCGAGACCTCGATGTCGTTTTCTTTCAGCAGCCGCGCCACTGTTCGTCCGACGGGACCGTACCCGACGACGATTGATTTGTGTTCGAGTTCGCGGGTGAGGCTGTCCGGTGCGGGACGGTCGACCGGGGCAACCGATTTGCGCCGCGTTTCCACCCGTTCAGACAGCAACTTCGCCGCCCTGTAGAGGATCGGGTTCAGCGTGATCGAAACGATCGCAGCAGCCACGAGCGTCTGCATCGCCTCCCGCGTCAGCAATCCGAGCGACATGCCGAGAGTCGCGACGATGAAGGAAAACTCGCCGATCTGGGACAGGACGACGGCGATCGAAGCCGACACCGTCAGCGGCTGCCTGAAGAGCACCGTTATGGCCAGGGCCGCGAGCGGCTTTCCGATCATGACGACGGCCAACGTGAGCAGGATGAATCCTGGCTCGCGCAACAGATGCTGTGGCTCCAGAAGCATGCCGACCGAGACGAAGAACAGGACGGCGAAAGCATCGCGCATGGGCAGCGCGTCCGACGCGGCGCGCACGCTGAACTCGGAGCGGCCGACAACCATCCCGGCGAGGAACGCGCCAAGCGCCATCGACGCTCCGAAGAGCAAGGCGGAGGCAACCGCAATTCCCAGCGCGAGAGCGAGCACCGTGAGTGTGAACAGTTCGCGCGATTTGGTGATGGCGATATGACGGAGGACCCACGGGATGATCCGTCCGCCCGCGATGATCGTGAACGCGACGAGCGCGCCGATCTTCAGTATGGCGGCGACCAGCGTGAGCGCGATGTCTCTGCCGGATCCGCTGCTGTGGGCCAGCGCCGGCATCAACACCAGCACCACCACCGTGAGGAGGTCCTCGACGACCAGCCAACCGACGGCAATGTGGCCGGTCGGGGTGTGGAGATCCCGGTTGTCGGCGAGGACGCGTACCAGTACGACCGTGCTTGCGACCGACAAGGCAATTCCAAATACGAGTCCCGAGCTCCACGGCCACCCGAACCAGTGCGCCACGGCAGCGCCAAGCACCGTCGCGACGGTGCTTTGTACCAGCGCGCCCGGGATCGCGATCTTGCGGACCGCGAGGAGCTCTTCGAAGTGGAACTGCAGGCCGACGCCGAACATCAGCAGGATCACGCCGACTTCCGCCAACTGCTCGGCCAGATGCTGGTCGGCGACGTAGCCCGGCGTGTACGGGCCGACCAGGAGTCCAGCGAACAGGTACCCCACGATCGGGGACAGGCCAATCCGGTTCGTCGCGTAGCCGCAGATCACCGCCACACCGAACGCGCCGGTCAGCGTCAGGATCAGATCGATGGAGTGCACACTCCATTCTATGTGTCGGGAATCGCGCGTTCTGCGTACGTAAGCTCGGCCGATGATGCAGGAACGTCCGCGCTCGCCGCGCGATAAGGCCGCTTTGCTCGCATTCCGCCACGTCCGCCCGGGGTACCCGGGTTGCGAGATCCTGCCGGATGCAGCGGAAGAGAGGACCTCGGAATCACGGTGAGCTGGTTGCGTGGCAACTGTGCGCTCACCTGCGGCGGCTGGTCTGGGAAGCGACGCGGGAGGGACCAGCGAAAGTGGATCGCAGATACTG
>JACDDJ010000447.1 GCA_013817065.1 Acidobacteriota bacterium | reverse complement strand
GCCGTCAGCCGCCGCGCCGCACACAGGTTGATGGCCTCGTGCCACTCGCCGAGCGATGATCCGCCTTCGCCGATGAACGAGAGCGCGACACGGCCCGACCCTTCGCGGGCGAACGCCATCGCCATCCCGGCGGCGTTGAGCGTACTCACCGCCAGCGGCGCGGCCGCCGGGAGGATGCCGTTCGAGAGATCGCCGATGTGAAGATCCTTGCCGTTCATCGGCGGGCCAGCTTTGCCCATCTGCGCCGACAGCACCAGACGCACGGTCTCGCCATCCGGCTTCATCGCCAGCGCGACACCAAGGTCACGGATCAGCGGCGCGACGATATCCCCCCGCCACTCACCCTCGTCCTCGTCGCGGAACGTCTCGCCACGACGCAGACGAATCGCGGCGGCGTAAATGGCCTCCTGCCCGAGTGATCGGAATCCCTTTCCCTGGAACGGCGCATCGCCGAACCGGACCTCGCCACTGGTGAAGAATGTCTTCAGCCGGTTATCCACGGCCCGCGTCAGCAACATGCCGCGCAGAATCTCGCGGCGCTCGTCCGGGCTCAGCGAGGCCCTGATCGCGGCGCGGCGCAGGAAACCGTCACACGCGCGAACGACCTCTTCGACCGCCGCATCGAATCGCCTCGGGGCGGAACTCCCTGGAGTGGTGTTCGCAATTCCAGCCGCAGTCCCGTTCGTTCTGAGGCGGGCCTCGAGATCATGCGCGAACTTCCGACGCACGGCGTCGATCGAGGACTCGCTGTCGCCGATGGCCTGCCCTGCAGAATCGAGCGCGGTCAGCACGGACGCGAGCGCGAAGGGGTGCCGCTCCAGAACGAAAGCGGCAAGACGCGTCGCGACGGAAGAACCGGAGGTCGAAGCGGCCCTGGACATGACTGTCGAGGATGGTACCGCAAAGGCCGACGGCCCGGCGAGGGCGAGGCGTCGAGTCACTCTTGACCTGGGGTGGCGGCCCTGTCTGCAGTTGCGTTATTGTCAGGGCACATGCCGCGACGGTCCCTCACCCTCGTTCTGGCGACCGCGATGGCCTTGACGGCAGGCTCCGCTGGTGCGCAGGACGACACGCGCGCAGAGCTTCTCGCGCGGCAACGCGCCGAAAAGGCCGCCCAACTGCAGCCCTACAAGCCCGGAAAGATCGAGCGGGCGCTGCTCTACTTCGAAGAATCAAAGCCGCTGCAGAAGATTACGCCTTATAACGGCTTCTTCATTCAGTACGGATATACGGGCCAGCCCGTCGGCTCAGGCGTCGCGTTTGGCGGCGGCTGGCGCCACGACCTCCGCAATGGCGACGCACGCGTGGTCCTCGAAGCCGGCCAGTCGTTCCGCGGATACCGCATGGTTCGCGCCGATCTCTCGATGCCTCGCCTGCTGCGCGAGCGACTCGAAGTAGGCCTCGAAACGTCCTACAGCCTGAACACCCAGGAGGACTTCTACGGTCTTGGATCCGGCTCGCAACGCGACCACCGTGTGAACTTCCGATTCCGCGCGCCCGAGGTGCAGGGCCGGGTGACGCTGACGCCGGTCTCCTGGCTGAACACGGGAGTCAGGCTCGGCTGGATGGGCGTCCGCGTGGATGGCGGTACCGACCGCCGGTTTCCCTCGATCGAAGCGCGCTTCACCGACCCGGACGCGCCGGGGCTGGGGGTGCAGCCGGACTTCTCCTACACGGACGTCTTCACGACCCTCGATACCAGGGACCAGCCGGGCAACGCTCGCAAGGGCAGCTACGTCGGCGTTCTCTGGCGGCAGCACACCGACCGCGACTTCGATCGCTACAACTTTCACCAGGTGGACGTGGACGCCCAGCAGTTCCTCCCGATCTTCGACAAGAAGCGTGTCATTGCGCTGCGCGTGCAACTGCTGACGACAACCGCGACCGACGGGCAGGAGGTGCCGTTCTACTTCCGTCCGACCCTCGGCGGCAGTACCTCGCTCCGCAACGTGGCCGATTTCCGTTTCCGGGATCGCAACGTGCTGGCGACGACGATCGAGTATCGCTGGGAGGCGTTCTCGGGGCTTGACATGGCGCTGTTCTCAGATTTCGGCAGCGTTGCGGGCCGCGTGAGCGATCTCGACCTCGGTCAGATCGACGCCGCCTATGGGATTGGCCTTCGGTTCAATACCTACAAGGCGGTGTTTCTCCGACTGGATGTCGCGGCTGGCAGCGATGACGGGATCCGCACCTTCCTCAAATTCTCCAAGGTCTTTTAGCTGATGGCGATGAAGCGCATATGGCTCGGGCTCGCCGTTCTCATTCTCGGACTCGGCACGGTGCTGCCGGGGGCTGGACAGAAGTTCTATCGCGACGACCCGCTGTGGCGCGATCCGGAGACGCAGGACGCGTCGGCGGCGAAGCCTGTTGCCACCAGCCAGCAGTACGACTTCATTGAGAACACGTTTCTGGACGCCGGTGACGACGACGGACGGCGCGCGGTCAACCTCAATACCGTCGACCAGGTGCCTGACTCGAGCTGGTTCACCAATCGCATCGGTCGTGACCGCTGGACGACGGAGCAGCTCGTTCGCGGTCCGAATGTGGAAGGCGGCCCCGCCCCGGGACCGTGGACGATCGTCGGCGCCAAGTCAGAAGGGATTACACCCGGGCTGACGATTCGCGACAGCGCCGGGGATACCTACTTCATCAAGTTCGATCCCCCCGGCAACCCCGAGATGGCGAGCGGGGCCGAGGTCATCTCGACGAAGTTCTTCTACGCCTTCGGGTATCACACGCCCGAGAACTACCTCGCGACGCTACGCCGCGACTCACTCGTGATCGGCGACAGCGCCGTAGTTGCCGACGCCGACGGCAAGCGTCACGCGATCGAAGAACGCGACCTCGACTCGCTGTTCGAGAAGGCGGCTCGCCAGGCTGACGGCGGCTACCGCATCATCGCCAGCAAGGCGATACTTGGCCGGCCGATCGGCCACTTCCGCTACTACGGTACGCGTCCCGACGATCCAAACGACATCTTCCCGCACGAGCACCGCCGGGAATTGCGCGGCCTCTCAGTCTTCGCGGCCTGGCTGAATCACGACGACTCGCGCAGCATCAATACGATGGACGTGCTGGTGCCGGAAGGCAGCCGCTCTACGATCAAGCACTACCTGCTCGACTTCGGGTCCACACTGGGCAGTGGCAGCACGCAGGCGCAGACGGCACGTGCCGGCAACGAGTTCCTCTGGGAAGCAAGGCCGACGCTGGTGACGATGCTGACGCTCGGGTTCTACGTCAGGCCGTGGGTCAAGGTCGAGTACCCGAACCTGCCGGCGGTCGGCCGTTTCGAGGCAACCTATTTTCGACCGGAGAACTGGAAGCCGGAGTACCCGAACCCGGCCTTCCGCAACACTCGTCCCGAGGACCGCTTCTGGGCGGCGCGCATCATTGCCCGAATCTCCGACGAAGCAATCAAGGGGATCGTGGCGAGCGCGCAATACAGCGATCCCCGGTCTACCGAGTACATGACTGAGACGATCCTGGCGCGGAAGGCGAAGGTCCTGATGTCATGGCTCAACGGGTCGAACCCGGCGGTTGACTTCGCCTTGGATCCAGACGGCCGCCTGACGTTCCAGAATGCCGCGGTCGAAGCCGGGGTCTCGAAAGCGGCGGACCGCTACACCGTGGCGTGGTCCCGGTTCGACAATGCCTCGAGCACGCACACGACGGTGGGAAGCGAGCAAACCGCGACAACCACGGCCGCGCAGGCGCCGCGAGAGCTGCTGTCTTCGGACTTCGTGTCCGCAACGATCCGCGCCTTACACCCCGATCATCCGGCGTGGCAGCAACCGGTAGTCGTTTACTTCCGTCGCGGCCCGGACTCGACATGGACACTCGTCGGCCTCGAGCGAAATCCCTGATCACGCGCACGCCCGGCGCTCTCCTCGCCCCGCTACTCGTCCTCGTCGCCGCGGCAATGGCATTCGGCTTCGGCACGCTGCCGGGTGAGATGCGGGACTTCCACGTCTACTGGACGGCCGCGGGGCGCGCGTTGTCGTCAGAGCCGCTCTACCGCAGCGCCGACGAGCACTACCAGTTCAAATACCTCCCGGCGTTCGCCGTTCTTGCCGGTCCGGTCGCGTTGATACCGCTGGCGCTGGCCAAGGCACTGTGGTTCGTCATCTCGGTGACGCTGCTGACCTTCGTCGTCGCGCTGAGCATCGCGATCCTTCCAGAAAGACGACGGTCCGCGATCTTCATCGGCGCAGTTGTCGTTATCACCATGGGCAAGTTCTACGGTCACGAGCTCGTGCTCGGCCAGGTCAACCTCCTCTTCGCGGCCATCGTTCTTCTCGGCCTGATGGCGATGCGGATGGAGCACAATCGTTTTGCGGCGGCGATGTTCGTGCTCGCGACGGTGGTCAAGCCCTATGCCATTCTGCTGTTGCCCTGGCTGGTCCTCCGGCGCGGCTACAGCGCAGCCGCGACTGCCGCCGTGTCCGTATGCGCTGTTCTGCTGCTCCCGGTTGTTCTCTACGGTTTCAGCGGCAGCGTCGACCTGCACCTGGCCTGGTGGAGCACCGTCACTGGCACTACCGCGCCGAATCTGACGAATGCCGAAAACGTATCGCTCGCCGGGTTCTTCGCGAAGTGGCTCGGCAGTGGACCGGCTGCCACCGCCGCGACTGCACTCGCCGGTCTCGGAGTGCTCGCACTGGTCGGACT
>JACDDJ010000446.1 GCA_013817065.1 Acidobacteriota bacterium | reverse complement strand
GCCACATGGACGAGCAGGCCAGGATCGGCAAGCTCGTGTTGGCGGGCCCACTCGTCAAGGCCGCGCCTCGCCGCGGGTTGATCGCCTACCGGGTGCCGACGATGGCCGAGGCCGTGGAACGCGCATCCGCCGATCCAATGGTCAAGGCCGGCCGAATGAAGCCGGAGCTATACGCGTGGATGGTGCCGAAGGGGATCCTGAAATAGCGGCGCTGGAAAACGGGGACACTCAACTTAACGCTAAGTCGTTGATAATTGCAGGCCCCTGGCAGCACCGTATGCCGGACGGCCTCTTTTGTTTCAATCACTTACCGTAAAGTTGAGTGTCCCCGTTTTTATTATCAGCCGTGAAATCGTGTGGGTTATCCGCGCCGTCCGTGTGCTGGCGTTTATCCGTGTGATTTATTCGTGCGATCCGTGTTTGGCGACAGCGACGGCGGCCGGCCTGAGGACGTCGCCACCGATGCGGTAGCCCGAACGGACGGTGCCGACGACCATGCCGTCCTGATCCGGCGATGCAGCCGGGACGCTGCTGATCGCTTCGTGGACGGCCGGATCGAAACGCTGCTGCTCGACGTCGATGCGTGTCACGCCGAAGCCTTCGAGCTTGGCGAGGAACTGGCGGCGGACCATCTCGACACCCTCGACCAGTGACTCGAGTGAGCCGCCGGCGCGCGCCGATTCCATCGCCCGATCGAGGTTGTCGACGACATCGAGCAGTTCGGCGAGGATCTCGCGGCGCGAGCGCTCGGTGTCCTTCGAGATTTCACGCCGCAGCCGGAGCCGCGCCTCCTCGAACTCCGCCGCCGCGCCGCGGTACTTTGCGAGGTACTCGGCGATCTGCTTGTCCTTCTCCGCGAGCTGCTTCTCGAGATCTTCGAGATAGGTCGGCTTCCCGGAGCCACGCGTGTCTTCGCGCTGCTCGCCGGGATCCTGCGCCCACCAGCGGCGGTCGACGACCTTGATGTTTTCGTCTGTCATGGTTTTTGCGCGAACTCGAACGTCAACTTGCCATCGGCGATGTCGATCGTGACGGTGCCGCCCTGTTCCAGCCGCCCGAAGAGGATCTCGTCGGTCAGCGGATCGCGCACTTCGGTCTGGATCACGCGCGCGAGCGGACGCGCTCCGTAAACCGGATCGTATCCCTTCTCGGCCAGCCAGAGCCGTGCTTCGGGTTGCAGCGTAATTGCGACGCGTCGTTCGGCGAGCTGCGCTTCGAGCTGCAGGATGAACTTTTCGACGATCGTTTCCATCACGGCCGGTGAGAGCGGGCCGAACGAGACGATCGCGTCGAGGCGATTGCGGAACTCGGGACTGAAGACCTTCTCGATGGCACCCTTGGAGCGCTGCTGCGACACCTTCAGCCGTGCATCCAACGCACGATCCGAGCCGCCTGATTCCCAGAAGCCGATGGCGCCGGCGCTCAGCTCACGTGAGCCCGCGTTGGACGTCATGATCACCACGACCTGGCGGAAGTCGGCCTTCCGCCCGTTGTTGTCGGTGAGCGTAGCGTGGTCCATCACCTGGAGCAGGATGTTGAAGATGTCGGGGTGCGCCTTCTCGATTTCGTCGAGCAGGAGCACGGCGTACGGATGCTGCCGGACAGCGTCGACGAGCAGACCTCCCTGCTCGAAGCCGACGTATCCGGGGGGCGCGCCGATCAGGCGTGCGACCGCGTGCTTCTCCATGTATTCGCTCATGTCGTAGCGCATGAACTCGTTGCCGAGATGCATCGCCAGCTGTTTCGCGAGCTCCGTCTTGCCGACGCCGGTCGGTCCCGTGAACAGGAAGCAGCCGGCCGGACGATCCGGCTGACCGAGCCCCGCGCGCGAGCGCTTGATGGCGCGCGCCACGGTGCGGACGGCTTCGTCCTGCCCGAACACCACGCGGCCGAGCGATTCCTCCAACGTCTTCAGACGGTCCTTGTCAGTGGACGAGGCCTGCTTGGCCGGGATGCGCGCCATCCGGGCGACCACTTCCTCGATCTGCACGGGCGTGATCTCGTCGACCGCGACAGGCTCCGCGCCGGGCTCGAGGACGACGGACGCCGAGCCGCGGGCGAGGCGCATGCGCGCGCCAGCTTCGTCGAGCACGTCGATCGCGCTGTCCGGCAGCTTGTAGTCGCGGAGGTGACGGGAGGCGAGCTTTGCCGCAACCTCGAGCGCCTCGTCGGTGAACTTGACCCGGTGATGCGCCTCGTAGCGTGAACGCAGGCCCTGCAGGATCTTGACGGTCTCCTGGATGGACGGCTCGTCGACGGTGATCTTCTGCAGGCGCCGCGCCAGGGCGCGGTCCTTCTCGATGTGCTTGAACTCGTCATGCGTCGTCGAGCCCACCACGCGGAGCTGGCCGGTCGTCAGGATCGGTTTGATCATCGTTGCGAGGTCCATGGTGCCGCCGGTGGTCGCGCCGGCGCCGACGGTGGAATGGATCTCGTCGATGAACAGGATCGGCATCGGGCGCTTGGCCAGCGCGGCGATGACGGCTTTGAAGCGCTCTTCGAAATCACCGCGGAAGCGTGTGCCGGCGAGCAGTGCACTCGTGTCGAGAGAGAACACCTCGGCGCCCTCGAGTAGATCCGGAACGTCCTCGCCGAGTAGCCTCGTCGCGAGCCCTTCCGCCAGGGCGGTCTTGCCGACCCCCGCCTCACCGACGAACACCGGGTTGTTCTTGCGGCGGCGGCAGAGAATCTCCATCGTCCGTTCGAGCTCGTGGACGCGGCCGATCAGCGGGTCGAGTTCGCCGGCTCGCGCGCGCGCCGTAAGGTTCGTCGCGTAGGCGCTCAGGGGATCCTTCGAAGTTGCCGGGCCGCGTTCGCCCATGCCGGCTTCGGCTTCTTCCGGATCGTCGCCGCCGGCGCTGTTGTGCGAGTGGGCGGGCGGCACCTTGCTGGTCCCGTGGGTGATGTATTCGAGCACATCGAGACGCGTGACGCCCTGTGCGGCGAGGAGCTGCGCGGCGTAGGACTTGTTCTGCTGGAGCGTGGCGGCGAGCACGTCCCCTGACTGCACCTCCTGGCGCCCGGCGCTCTGGACGTGGAGCACCGCCGTCTGCAGTACGCGACGGAAGGCGAGCGTCTGGTCGGGTTCCTTCTGCTGGCCGCGCGCGAACTGTTCGACCGAGTCGTTCAGGTACTTGTCGAGATCCTTGCGCAGCTGCGGCAGATCGGCGCCACAGGCGGCAAGAATTCGTTCGCCATCGATATCGTGGGCGAGCGCATAGAGCAGGTGCTCGAGGGTGAGATGGGCATGCCGGCGCGAGGTCGCCTCGCGATACGCCACCGTCAGAACGATTTCCAGCGCAGCACTGAACACTTATTCGGGCTCCATTGCGGCTTTCAGGGGGAAGCCATGCTCTCGGGCGCTCGTGATGACAGCCTCGACCTTCGTCTCGGCAATCTCGTGCGGATACACACCGCAGAGCCCCTTTCCCTGCGTGTGAACCATCATCATGATGCGAAATGCCTCGACCGGCTGCTTGTTGAAGATCGACTCGAGCACCTCGACCACAAAGTCCATCGTCGTGTAGTCGTCGTTCAGCAACAGGACCTTGAACAGCTCCGGCCGCTTGGTTTGCTGCTTTTCCCGCTCGAGAACCTCTCCACCTGTCTGCCTGTCGGTATCGCTCATCGTGTTCTTCGATTCTACCAAGGCCCGGTGGTGAGAAGCGGCCGGGTTAACATGCCGCACAGAATGACAGGTGAGACTCGTCCACTTGCTGCTGGTCTCGACTACGTGGACCTCAACTTCCTGGGAACCCCGGGGATCATTGCGACCGCGGTCCTCCAAGGTTCAGCCGGCGTCGCCTTGATCGATCCCGGCCCAGCCACCACGCTCGAGTCGCTGCGCGCCTCCCTCGCCCGCAAGGGGATCAAGATCAGTGACGTGTCGCAGGTGCTGCTGACGCACATTCACCTCGATCACGCGGGTGTGACTGGCACACTCATTCGTGAGAATCCGGAGATCGAGGTGTTCGTTCACGAACGCGGCGCCGCTCACATGGTGGATCCGGTGAAGTTGATCGCGAGTGCGACCCGCCTCTACGGCGAGGCCGACATGGAGCGGCTCTGGGGCGAGTTCCTGCCGGTACCGGCAAGAAACATCCGCCCGCTAAGTGGCGGTGAAACGATCCGCGTAAGCGGACGTGACATCGAGGTTGCCTACACGCCAGGCCACGCCTCGCACCACGTCAGCTACTTCGACCCCGCGAGCCGCGTCGCATTTGTCGGTGACACGGCAGGGATTCGCCGCGACTCTCCGTACGTGATGCCGCCGACACCTCCGCCCGACATCGATCTGGAGCAGTGGCGTGAAAGCGAGGATCGCATCCTCGCGTGGCATCCCGATACGCTGTTCCTGACGCACTTCGGCCCGCTTCATGGCGCGCCCGTCCAGTTTCAGCAGCTGCGCGAGAACATCGAGAGTTGGAGCCGGCTCGTCCGCCGGCTGATCGCCGACGCGACGCTGAGCGAAGAGCAGCGCCAGGCGACTTTCGTGGAGGATGCGTTGCGCGAGTTGCGGCGAGCGGTGGGCGGGCAGGAAGCCGAGCAGTACGGTCGTGCCGGCCGGCTCGACTACTCGTGGCAAGGGCTGTCGCGATATTGGCGCAAGCGCGGCCACAGGGGAACCACAGAAGAGACACAGTAGAAACACAGCACAGCACCAGCGAGGTTT
>JACDDJ010000445.1 GCA_013817065.1 Acidobacteriota bacterium | reverse complement strand
AAGATCGGGCCCTGCACGAATCGCAGCGATCGGTGCCCGGCGTTTTCGTCCAGCACTTCAGTGCCGGTGATGTCGGCTGGCATCAGATCGGGCGTGAACTGAATGCGCTTGAACGACAGGTCGAGGATCTGCGCAACTGTCTTTATCAACAGCGTCTTCGCCAGCCCCGGCACACCGGTGATCAGGCAGTGGCCGCCCGTGAACAGCGCCATCAGGACCTGGTCGATCACTTCGTCCTGGCCGACGATCACCTTGCGAATCTCGGCGAGGATCCGCTCACGCCCGAGCGCGACGCGCTCGGCCACCGCCGCTATATCCGCCGTCGACATCGTCGTAACTGGATTCATCGTCGATAACCGCCGCCCCCGTTGAAAGTGTCGCCGCCTGTGGCAGCCCTCAAGGGCTGCCTCATCGTCAATGCGTCAGCGAATAAATGATCTCGTTGATTTGCATGCGATACGCCTGCGCGGTGAACCGGACGTATCCCGGGAAATCGGCGGCGTTGGACCACTCCCAGCCGTCGCCCATATCGGTGTTCCAGTTGATCAGCACCATTGCGCGGCCGGCGTCGTCCTCGATGGCTCGAAGCATGCCCTCGTATCCGCCCTTCTCCCACATCCGTCCCATCAGGAACGATCCGAGGCCGGGCGTCTGAGGAAATCCGTCGAGCTGATAGAAGCAGCTATAGACAGGATGCGTCTTCGGAAGGTCCACGATGCGACGGTCGGGGAACACCCGCTTCATCTCCTGCTCCATCGTCATCCATTCGGCCGGGCCGTGAAAGTCATCGAACGTCAACGTGCCGCCACGCAGCAGGAACTCGCGGAGGATCGGCACCTCTTCGTCGGTGAGGCGGAGGTTCCCCGGTTCGACGATATAGATCCAGGGATAGCTCCAGAGGTTCGGATCCTGCAGTGTCAGGTGGACGGGCTCATTCACCTGGATCGAGGTGACGGTGCGCAGCCGGCGCGACAGGTTCTGCTCCGCTGCCGGCGCGTCGATGAACCAGGGCTCATCTTCGAAGGACGAAAACCGGCTGCCCGTCACCGGCGCGTTCGAGGTATAGCGGATGCGGGCGAAGGTCCACGTCAGTCCGGCGAAGCGATTGTCTGGAAGGGGTGCGACCTGGGCGTCGGCCGGTGACGGTGAGGCGCCGGACAGGAGCCACAGCGCAACGGCCGCGGCGAGCGGAACCGTGGTCGCGCCGGCCCGGGTCATGGACGCTGCCCCTGCCCGGATTGGATCGATTTCAGGAGGAGTTCCTGGGCACGCTCGAATGACGGCGCGATCTCGAGCGCCGCCAGCGCCTCTCGCTTCGCCTCCGTCTTCATCCCCTTGGCCAGCAGGCTCTCGCCGAGGTCGCAATGCGCCGCGGCACGATCGGTGGGGCCCAGTGCCAGGGCAACGGTGAACTCGCGGACCGCGACGTCGTGTTGCGCTCGCTTCATCGCCAGCCGCCCGAGGCCGGTGTGTGCGGCCGCATCCGAGGGATCGATCTCGACAATCCGCTGATAGGCGACCAGCGCCGCCGCCTCGTCGCCGATCTTGTCAGCCAGTGCGGCGAGCCGGCGCGCCGGCGCGACGCCGGTATCGTCGTTCGCGAGCAGCTTGACGTATTCCTGCGCCGCTCGATGCTCATCACCGAGCTGCTCGGCCAACTCCGCCATCACTGCATGCGGACTCCCGTCGCCACTCGCGACCGGTACGAGCGAGGCGGCGCGTTCGAGCGGCTCGAATGCGGCCTTGTCCTTCGACGACGCGAGGGCCTTCCCGTACGCGAGATGTAAGCCGTAGCTCTTTGGATGAAGGGCCGAAGCCGCCTTCAGCTCGGTGGCGCTGCTGTCGGGCTTGATGCCAGGCACAGGACGGAGCGCGGCGCGCAGAGCGCCGAACCGTCCATCGACGTGCTTGTCAAAGGACGTCTGCAGCTGCGCCATCGAGGTGCCGAGCGTCTTCGTCAGGGCAGCGTCCCCTTCCACGCCTTCACCGTACGAGCGCAGCAGCGTGCCGAGTTTCTCTTCGCCGTAGGTCTTGACAATGTGCTCCACGAGCACTGAGGCCTGGAAGTACGCGAGGGCAATCGTCTCGGGACTCGTGAAGCCGGCGTTCAAGTCGGTGAGCTCGAGCGTCTTGCCCTGCTCGAGCGCGAGCGCGAACGGCACTTCCATGTCGCGGCCCCACTCCGGCCTCGCCAGCGCCTCCTCGTAAACGGAAATGCCCTCGGTGAGCCAGCGCGGCACACGCTGCTGTGACATCTGGAGCGTGATCACGTGGGCGATCTCGTGCCACAGCGTCGCCTGCCACGCGAACTGCCGCTCGGGACCGGCCTTCAGCGCGACCGTGGGTGAATCCATCGTGATGACGCGTCCGAAGCAGGCGCCGAGCGCACCGATCATTCCGGGCAGTCCGAGATTGCGAACCGCGAAGTCGTCGTGGACCGGAAAGATCTCTATGAGGATCGGCCCCTTCGGCTTGAACTGATACTTCGCCGACAGGACCTTCAGGGCTTCCTGCGCGAGCGGCACTGCGTACTCTTTCAGCACCGGCGCCTCGTCCGGATCCATCTTCACGACGACATCGCCAGCTTCAACGACCGTGAACTTCTCGAGCTTGTCGAGCATCATCAAGAGGTTGTAGGTCACGCGGTTGAAGGCGTCGGCGCTGAACGAACGCTCCAGCGCGCGCCGCGCCTCCGCTTCATCCCCGGTCCGCAGCAGGTGCATCCCGAGCTCGGCGTGTGCCCGCGCGGAATCGGGGTTCATCTTGATCGCTTCGCGGGCAAGCGTCACCGCCTCGTCGAAGCGGTAGTTCCTGGCGGTCAGGTCGGCGGTAGCGCGATAGACCTCACCAAATCGCGGATTGATCGCGAGAACCCGGGCGACTTCCGCCTCATAAGCGGCGCGATCGCCCTTCACGTAGGCCATCGCGGCGAGCAGGCCCCGCGCATCGAGATGCTGCGGGTTGAGGGCAAGCACCTTGTCGATACGCTCGCGGGCGGCCTCAGGCCTCGAGTTGTCGAGATCGAGTTGCGCGAGGAGGAGGTGGGCGGAATCAAGCGTCGCGTCGATCTCCAGCGCCTTCATCGCGGCGGCGGCGGCGGCCGGCGGATCGACGTCCGCCAGCGCCCAGGCGAGGCCGGCATGCGCCGGTGCCCACCTTGGATCCATCTTGATGACGCTTTGAAAGGACCGGACCGCCTCGGCTTCCTGGAACTTCTCGAGGAAGAGATTGCCCCAGGCCGCCTCGATGCCGGGATAGCCATTGGCTCCCACGTTGGCAGACCGGAAGATGCTGTTCGCATCCTGGGCGCGGCCCAGCACCTGCGCCGCTCGCCCGGCACGAGCGAGCAGATCCGGATCACGGGCGGTTGAGGCCTGGCCCATCAGCGCTACCAGCAGGGGCGTTGCGGCATCGGTACGCCCAAGCTCCTGGTGCAGCAGGCCCAGCTCGAGCGCCGCCGTGCTCAGCGGTGCGTTGGATGCCGCCGGCTGAAGAATTTTCAGCGCCTCCTCGTACTCCCCTCGTCGCGCCGCGAGATGGCCCAGAACGGCTGCGGCTTCCGGGTCGTCCGCAGGACGGGCCCGTGCGAGTGACTCGGCCTCCGTAAACGCACCGTGCGCGACCGCAGTCCAGGCGCTCCGCGGGAAGGGTTGCTGCTGCTCTGATTGTTGAGCGGAGGGGCGGGACCAGTCTGTCGCCGCGAGACACACACCGAGGAAAATGACGACCAGTGGCCGGAGCGGGAGGCCACGGGGTGTGCCTGTGCGCATCAGGGTTCGATTATAGATCACGGTGCCGACTCACCTTTTCAGACGGCCCGCGGGCCGAGAGGGTTTGCCAGCGTCATCTGGCCGGCGTTTCCTCGTCATCCAGGCGGAACACAATTGCGATGCCGCGCCCGTCATTGAACTGACCGACCACCTTTACCGTTGGGTCGCGATAGAGGACCATCGCGGCCGCGATCGACTCCTCCGGATCCCACCAAACGAAGTGGACGATCACGTACTTCACCCCCGGTGCGACGAAGCACGCCGACCGAGTGCCCGGGCGTGATGCGGCGGAGACGCTCGAGCGTCTTCAGGTACGACACCTGGCGTCCTTTCTACTGAGCGCGCTCTCGCTCCACGCCGAGCGCACGTTCTTCAACCCTGATGCGCAGCACGATCAGCACGCCGAAGACGAGAACCGCGACAGGACCCGCCACGACGGCATGCGCGATGAGCGCCGCTCCGAGCAGTTCGCCGAGGACGGCAACGTAGTTCGGGTGACGAACGATGCGATATGGCCCTCCGGTCACAAGGGGGGAAGCCGGCGGGACCAGCACGCGGAACGTCCAGCGCACCCCGAGCGTACTGATCGCCCAGTACTTCAGGATCTTGGCCCCCACGAAGGTGGTGAATCCCGCGGCAAGGAGCATGTCGCGGGACGGGTCGCGCTGCGCAGATTCGAAGATGATGGCGAGGAACGACGCCGGGTAGATCACCTGCATCAGGTCGTAAACGTCGCCCGACGGTTCGACCGCCCCCTGCGCGCGCAGCTCGCGCTCATTGCGCATCGAAACCCACCACTCGTACAGCATCGGCACCACCACCATCGTCGCAAGCAGGATGGTGATCATGCGAACTGGACGTCGCCGGCGTAAGAGATGACGTGCGCGAGCATCGGCGGTGCGAGCGAGGCAC
>JACDDJ010000444.1 GCA_013817065.1 Acidobacteriota bacterium | reverse complement strand
GGCCACGAACGTGTCGGTCGAATCGGATTGCGTGACCGTCACGCTGGGCGACGGGTCGACGGTTCGGGCGCGTGCCTGCGTGCTGGCGTGCGGGGCGCAATACTCGATTCAGCGCAAGCTTGGCCTCGGCATGCCGGCGGTGTTCCTGCAGTCGGCCCAGGTCGAGGTGCCGGCCGCTTCACTCCGAGATGTCGAGGTTCGCTTCGGGCAGGAAGTGGCACCGGGCGGATTCGCGTGGACGGTGCCGGTGATGCGGCCGTCCGGTCCGCACGCCCGCATCGGACTGATGTGCGAGCGCGACGCGAGCCGCTACTTCGACCGCCTGCTCGAGACGATCGCCCCGTCATGGGGAGTCACGACGGTCGATGACTCGGGCGCGCGTCTCGTTCCACGCACCAAGATGCTGCCCCTGGCGCCGATCGAGCGCACCTTCACCGATCGCGTTCTCGCCGTCGGCGATGCCGCCGGCCTCGTGAAAGCGACGACCGGCGGCGGGATCTTCTACAGCCTCCTGAGCGCGGGTCTCGCCGCGGAAGTCCTGGCGAGCGGACTACGCGACGATCGCCTGGGCAGCTCGTCACTCAAGGCATATGAAAGAGCCTGGAAGGCGCGTCTCGGTCCGGAGCTCAAGGCGCAATTGCGGCTGCGCCTGCTCTCGCAGCGGCTGGAAGACGATGATGTGGACGCGTTTTTCGAGCTGGCGCGAACCGACGGTGTGATGCCGATCGTCCGCCGGACCGCGCGATTCAATCAGCATCGCGACGTCATTCTCTCGCTGCTTCGTCATCCACCGGCTCGCCGCGTGCTGCTGCGCCGCATCCTGCCGCGCGCCGCCGGTGCCGCGGTCGGTCTCGAGATGACTAACATCCGTGAAGTAGAAACAGCTGGTAACTAACACCGACCTCGCTTTCCGAAGCACTTTTCCATTTTCCATGTTCCATTTTCCATTTCTGCGGCCGGTCTTGTGCTGACCGCAGCCGTCGTCCTGCTGGTAGCGTGGGGCGCGCTCGCCTTCGGATCGGTGTATCCGTGGGCCTACACGCCTCTGCTCGCAGGTTGCGCACTGACCGGTGCGGTTGCGCTCGGCGTCCATCGCGCGCGGCGTCTGCCCGGGGCAACGCGCGCGGCGTTTCTCGCGCTGATCGTCGTGCTCGGCGCCGGTGCCGTCCAGTTGATTCCGCTCCCGGCGGGCGTGCTCGAAGCGGTGAGCCCGAAGACCGACGCGTTCCTCGAGCAGTACGATCTCGGCTATGTCTTCGGAAATGCGAGCCGGTCGTGGCATTCGCTTTCGCTCGCGCCACGACGGACGATGGTTGGTCTCGCGTTCCTCGCCGCCTTCACGCTGCTGCTCGCTGGACTGACGACTGCACTCTCGCGCTCGGGATCACGCCGGCTCACGGCATCGATCGTCATCTTCGGTGTAGTGCTGGCGCTGATCGGGATCGTTCAGAAGGCGATGCTCGGCGAGCACGCGTGGGGCGGGATGAAGATCTACGGCTTCTGGCAGCCGGTCCACCTGCTCAGCACACCGTTTGGTCCATACGTGAACAAGAATCATTTCGCCGGCTGGATGCTGATGGGCCTGCCGCTGGCGCTCGGTCTGGGTCTCGGCCTTGCGGAGCAGGGCATCAGGTCGCGCCGCGATGACTGGCGATCGGTGGTCCTCTGGCTTTCATCGCCCCAGGGTGGACGTCTTCAGCTAACTCTCATCGCGACGCTCCTCATGGTTGCCTCGCTGTTGATGGCCAAATCCCGATCCGGCCTTGCCGGGTTGATCGTCGTGGTCGTCGTCATGAGCATCGCGGCCGGCCGGCGGTTCCAGTCGAAGAAGGCCGGCGTCATGGCGTTTGGATCGCTTGCCGCGGCGTTCGCGATCGTGTTCGCACTGGCGGGCACCGATCTCGCCGCTCGCATCACCGATCGCTCCGACGCCGTGGACCTTCGGAAGAACATCTGGACCGATAGCGCGGCGGTCATCAGGGACTTTCCCCTGGCGGGCACTGGCGTCAACACCTTCGGCACGGCGATGGGCGGATATCAGACCACCCAGAAGGACCAGCACTTCCAGGAAGCGCACAACGACTACCTTCAAATCGTCGTCGAAGGCGGCATCCTGGTGGCGCTACCCGCTCTTGTCGCACTCGTACTGCTCGTTCGCGCTATCTGGCGTCGATTCGCGGCGGGCCAGGACGACACCATGACGCACTGGATCCGCGTCGGCGCGACCGCCGGCCTGGTCGCAATTGCGCTGCAGGCGCTCGTCGAGTTCAGTCTGCAGATGCCCGGCAACGCCGCGCTGGCGGTCGTGCTCCTCGCCCTCGCGCTCCACGAAACGCCGTTGCGCCGACGGCATCTCTCCAGCGATGTCTAGCGAGATGGTAGATGGAACATGGAAGATGGTAAAGAGCTGCGTCTTCGGCGACGTGGCCACTGGCCCAACCCTTTTCCCTTTTCCCTTTTCCCTTTTCCATGATGAGGCGCGAGCGTGAGCGATGCGCCTGCCTTGGTCCTGGCACGTGCCCTCTCAGGTGCAGCCGGGTGGGAAAGTCTGAATGAGCGGGATGCCCTCGCTCTTCACGATGCGGCAGTCGATCACGGCCTCGACGCGCTGGTGTGGGCCGGGATCGCGGCAGCCGGGGCGGCGCCTGAGCTTCGCGCGATGCTGGAGCCACGCGTGAGAGCGGCCGCGACCCGGGACCTCTTCGTCCATCGTGATCTCCAGTCCGTCGTCGCCAGTCTCGACGCCGCCGGTATCCCGGCGCTCCTCACGAAGGGAACGGCGCTCGCCTACACCATCTATCCGCAGCCGTGGCTTCGCCCTCGGATCGACACCGACATGCTCGTCCGCCATGACGACGTGCCGGCGGCGAGCGCGGCGCTGGCGCAATGCGGATACTCTCGCAGCGACGCGCTGAGCAGCGGCGAGCTGGTCAGCCACCAGATTGCCTTCGAGCGAATCGATCCGCATGACGTTCATCACGTGCTCGATCTGCATTGGAAGGTCGTCAATCCGCAGATCGTCGCGGACGCCCTGTCATTCGAGGAGTTGTGGCGCAGCGCGCAGCCGGCGCCGGCGCTTGGTCCAGCCGCGCGGGTCCCTTCGACGGTTGGAAGTATCGCGCTCGCCCGCGTCCACCGGCTGGCGCATCACTACGGGCAGGACCGCTCGATCTGGCTCTACGATCTCGAGCTGCTGGTGGAGCAACTGACACCCGAGGGTTGGACGATCCTGCAGCAACTTGCCCTCGAGCAGAAGATCGCTGGCTTCTGCCTGGATGGTCTGCGCGCGACGCGGTCGCGGTTCGGCACCGGGTTGCCGGAGGCGGTCGAAGAGGCGCTCGCGAGCGCTGCGCCGAACGAGCCGTCCCGCGCCTACGTCGATGGGCCGGTCAGCAAACGCGACGGGCTCATGACCGACCTCGCGGCGCTGCCTTCGTGGCGGGATCGCGCCAGGCTGCTGCGCGAGCATGCCTTCCCACCTGCCGCGTTCATGCAGCAGCGCTACGGCACCACCGCTCGCTGGCTGCTGCCGGCACTTTACGTTCATCGGATAGCTACTGGAGGATCGAAGTGGGTTCGGCCTTGATGGTTTCGTCTTCAACAAATAGTGCGACCGCAACGTTGCCACCGGTCGTGATTCCGCTTGGCAAGCGAGTACTCGACGTCGGCCTCGCCGGCGTCGGCCTCGCTGCGTCGTCACCCCTGTGGGCGTTGCTCGCAATCGCCATCAAGTGGGAGGACGGCGGTCCTGTGTTCTTCAGCCAGGAACGATCCGGGGAAGGCGGACGGGTCTTTCGCGTCTGGAAGTTCCGCTCGATGATCCCGGACGCCGAGAAGCATGTCGGCGCAATCCAGGCGACCGACGGCGATCCGCGCGTGACTCGCATCGGCAGGATCATGCGCTCTACGGCGATGGACGAGCTGCCGCAGCTGTGGAGCATCTTCATCGGCGACATGAGCTTTGTTGGTCCGCGCGCGCTTCGTCCCGGTGAGATCGAAGTGCTTGGCAGCGGGCTGCTCGAGGCGCTCGAGGACGTCCCCGGTTACGCGCACCGCGCGCGGGTGCGGCCCGGGCTGACCGGCGTCGCGCAGATCTACGCTCCCCGTGACATCCCGCGCCGCAACAAGTTCCGCTACGACCGGCTCTACGTCGCGCGCCAGAGCTTCTGGCTCGACGTCAAGCTGATCGCGACGTCGTTCTGGATCACGTTCCGCGGACGATGGGAGACGCGCGCCAGCAAGGTCTGATGCGGACGACCCTGCTGAATCCAACGGTCTGGCTGCTCATCGCCGCCTGCGCGGCGGGCGTCGCCGGCGCCGTCCGCGGTCGCACGGCGGCAGCTTCAGTCGATTCGCTCTTGAGAGTGGCCTGCGCACGGCCGATCCTCGTTCTGCTGATTGGGCTCGCCGCATTCGGCCTCGGATCGAGAGCAGTCCTCGGGTTCTTGTCTCCCGGTGCTTACGCGGAGGAAGTGATCGCCGCGCGCACGTTCGTCGAGGGGCGCGACCTTTACGGCAGCAGTGTTACTCCTTTGCATGCCCTCGGTGATTCTGGCGCCGCAAACCTGCCATGGCTCTCGACCTGCCAGGGTAACGCCATCGAGAATCGCGCAAGGTTCTACACCGACCACGCGCATCCGCCGATGCTGCTGCTGGCCGGCGTGCCGCTCGTTTACCTGGGCGGCGCGAAG
>JACDDJ010000443.1 GCA_013817065.1 Acidobacteriota bacterium | reverse complement strand
GATGGGCAGCGAGTTCGTGGTGCGCCTCCCAGTTCTGGACGCGGTCCAGGACAGCCCCACCGCCCCGCAGCGGCCCAAACCAACACCTGTTGGCCTCAAGGTGTTACTCGTCGAAGACAGCGCTGACGCCGCCGAGATGATGGCCGGTGCTCTGGAAATGCTCGGGTGCCATGTTGCAGTGGCACATGATGGGCCCGCGGCCCTGGCGGCCGTCGCCACGGATTGCCCCGATATTGGGCTATTGGATATTGGGCTTCCTGGGATGAGTGGATATGAGCTTGCGGTCAAGCTACGGGCGGGCGGGTTTTGCCCTTCGTTGAGGCTGGTAGCGGTCACGGGCTACGCAAAGGATGCCGAGGCTCTTGCCGCTGCCGGCTTCGACGGCTACCTCACCAAGCCTGTGGATTTCCAGCAATTGGGAGAAACGCTCGCAAACGTCGTCGCTGCGAGGCGTGAGCCGCGACGCCCGTGAGACGTTACCGCGCGCCGCCGACATCCTGGGCCGGCGGCCGGTGGAAGCTTTCACTTTCTCAAGGTCGCCAGCGACGACTCGGAAATGACCCGATTCAACGAGGTGATCGACGAAACTCTTGCCGAGTCCGCGTTGTGGTACTTGGAAAAAATGCCGCATACGAGGAGCAATTCCTGGATATCTTGGGCCACGAGCTCCGCTCCATAATGGGCGAGATCAACTTGCGATCATCAAGATAGGATTCAGGGGGATGTTCCGCGGAGCATCTGAACTCTTCCTGTAAGACGGCGTGCATTGTGAAATGTCTGACGGCCCATTAGGGCGAACAGGCTGCGCCCGACTGGCCGCGATGTGCGACGCCAGGCGAAACCGGCACGTCTTCCGCAGCCAGCGGAACGTCGATGATGAAGACGCAGCCCTTACCGGGGATTTTGCGAATATGGATGTCCCCACCGTGTGCTCTGACCGCCTTTCGGGCAATCGAAAGCCCCAGCCCGAGGCCCGTCCGGTCGGGTCCGCGCCGTTTGCCGAACGCCTGGAAGGGGTCGCCTTCGCTGTCCGGAATGCCACCGCATTCGTCTTCCACCTCGATCTGGAGCCGGGAGTTTTCGCTTGCGTGTGCACGCAGGACCACCTGGCCGCCGGCGCGCGTGTATTTGAAGGCGTTGCTCAAGAGATTCGTCACTGCCGAGGCGAGGACCTGCGGGTCTGCGGTGACCGCTAACGCAGGATCACCTCGCTGGACGGTGAATTGCAGCCCGCGAGACTCGGCGTGGAGGCTGCCTGCGACGGCGATGTCATCGAGGAAAGGCGTCACCAAAACCCGCTCGCGCTGCTGATTCGCGGCAATGCGAATTTCTGTCAGCGCGCTGTCGACGAGGTCCCGCAGACTCATGAGGCTCCGCCCAAGCACCGCGCCGGTGCTGCCGTTGATGGCGACGGTCCCCCGCTTTAGCGTCTGGTACGCAAGGATCGCCGTATTGAGCAGGTCGCGAGTCTCGTGAGCGACGTGTCCTGATCGTTCGGATTCCTCGTTTGTCCGTGATTCTGCGGTGATGCGGGCGTGCTCTGTCACCGCCTCCGCAATCGCGGTGTCCAGACAGCCATTCAATGTTTTGAATTCGTCGGTGGTGATTGGGGCATTCTGTTCGATGGCAAGCTCGGTCACCGCTTGACAGATGTCGCCGTAGTCATGGACGACCTGAGATACGTTGAACCCCAACGCCATCAGCTCCCGCCCATGGAGAGTCGCGGATGCGCCAAGCGGGCTCCCAGATTGTGGCGGGCCGCTCGATTCCGACCGGAGCCTTTCCGAAAGCTGCGTCAAAAATAGTGGTACGCCGTTTTCGAGTTCCTGTGCCGAGGCTGACGGCCACGGCCGCGCGGTCAGCTTTTCTCTCGACCTGGCGATAATCGCATCGCGATACGTGGTGACGAACTCGTACAACATCGCATCCTCATCTCTATACCCGACCTTCCTCCTGCGAAGGAACCGGCGGTCGTGTATCCAAGCTGTTAAGCAGTATGACCCTTTCTGAGTCCATCTGGCTCGAGTTCAGTCGAACTGTGGTGCAGGGTGGCCGCCGGCCTCGTCCCGTCGCCTCCCGATCGTCTTCCATCCCCGTCGACAGCTGTAGATAACGCTCTTGACGAGAGATCGCGCCAGCCAGGGTTCCGCAGCGAACGCCGAAGCGCCCGAAGGCGCCCCGGCGGCTGCCGAGTGCGCCGGGTTCTCCGCCCGCACCATGGGGCGCCACGGCTTGGCGCCGGGGATCTACTTCCGGTTGTTGATGGTAGGGTACTTCGAGGGCTTGGACTCGGAACGCGGCATCGCGTGGCGCGCGTCGGATTCGCTGGCGCGCCGCGATTTCCTCGGCGTGACGCTGCCCGAGGCACCGCCCGATCACGCGACGATTGCGCGGACGCGCCGCCTGATCGATCTCGGCGCCGTTTTCGCCAGGAATCTTGCGCGTGTGCGATGGGGTGCGAAGATGTCCGCCTGATCAGAGCGACGGGAGAGGTATGCGACTGTCAGAATTTCTGGTGACCGACCGCGAACAGATCCTCACGGCATGGGTGGCGTTCGCCCGATCCGGTCTTTCCGCCGCAGACGGGAGTTGTCCTCCCACAAAGGGGATGGATGTCGCCGCGCTTCGGGATCACGCCTCAGAGATGCTCGACGCGATCGCTGCGGATCTGAAGACTCCGCAAAGCAAAGTGGAGCAAGCCGACAAGTCCGAGGGAAAGAGTGATGCAGAACCGCAGTCGGGGGTTCCCGACACCGCAGCGCAGTCGCACGGCGCTGCTCGGGCAGACAGCGGTTTCAGTGTGGAGCAAATGGTGGCCGAGTACCGTGCGTTACGCGCCAGCGTCATTCGGCTGTGGGTCGACAGCGCGGGTGAACTGGCTCTCGAGGACCTCGAGGACCTGATTCGGTTCAACGAGGCGATTGATCAATCCCTGGCTGAATCGACGTCGCGCTTCATGCAGGATCTCGATTATTCGAAGGAGATCTTTCTCGGCATGCTGGGTCACGATCTCCGTAACCCGCTCGGCGCCATCATCGGGTCAGCACACGTCATGGCGAATAGTCAAGAGCTTCCTGAACGACTTCTCAAGAATGCGTCCCTTGTTTTGAAGAGTGGTCAGCGCATGAATGCGTTGGTCGGCGATCTCCTGGATTTCACGCGAAGCCGATTGGGCGGTGGTATCCCGATCGTCCGCGCCGATGTGGACCTCGCGGGGGTCTGCCGACACACAGTCGAAGAAGTCGCTGCACTGCACCCGCAACGCGTCCTGAATTTCGAAGCAACGGGCCCGCTTCAGGGACAGTGGGACCAAGCCCGCGTCAGCCAGGCACTCTCGAACGTGATCGGCAATGCGGTCGAGCACGGATCGGACACGGCTCCCATCAACGTCATGATGCGTGGCGACGCTGATCACGTCGAAATCGCCGTTCAGAATTGGGGTCCTGTCATTCCTTCGAATCAATTGGACAAGGTCTTTGCTCCAATGCACCGTGTCGACGCTGACAAACCGGGTGCGCCGTCCAGCAATCTCGGTCTCGGGCTTTATATCAGTGACAGGATCGTGGCCTCTCACGGGGGAACAATTGGTGTTGAATCGTCTGACGAGAAAGGCACAACATTCACGATTCGTTTGCCAAAGCGCACGCTGACAATGACCACTGATGACCTTGTCGAATCGAAAGTCAAAGCCACGGATCGAATGGATCGGGAGAGCGTCACCTGAACATTCCGGGGGGAGGGAACACGGAGCAAGAACGACCGATTCGAGCCGGGTTCGGGGAACTCCCAGTGGGGACGCACTGTCATCGATCTGGAAGGGTGCCGGATTCTATTGATCGAGGAGGACCCAATCGATCGACTGATAGTGCGTGCGACGCTGGCGGCCTTAGGGCGCAACCAGACAGGACTTCGGGGGAGCCGGAGAGGGTCGACGGAGCTCGCGCGCGGGCTCTGCGAGCAACAGCCGTACTCGCTCGCGCTCGTCGAGGGCCTGCTCCTGGGATGGACGGGTTTGAGGCTGCGCGCAGAATCCGTCAGCTCGCACGGGATCTGCGGGTCGTCATGCTGCATCCGACACGAAGCAAGGTGACGAGGCGCGCCGGCTGGACGTGAAATTTGGCCTCGCAATCAAGCCCGTCAGCCGACCCGAGCTCCTGCGCGTAGTTCTAAAGCGCTGCAGATGAAGATCGGTGAACGTTCGCCGACCATGCTGCCGGGCCACAGAGCAGGTTCGGCGCAATCTGTCGGTCCTAGTTGCGGAAGACTTTGCCGACAACCGCGTCCTCGTCGAGGCGAACCTCAAGGGCTCAGCACACAATCACCTTTGCTGATCACGGAAGACACGCCTTTAGCAACCTTGGCCTGGGGGTCCGGTATCGGCACGCCGCTGATACAGGAACTTGCACCGTGCGGTCCTCACAGCATCCTGTGTTTCCCCACCGACCACTGCATTGTGATCGCCTCGCAACCAGCCCCGTGGGCGACGTACCCTCGGCGCGGCGACATCAGTCCTTGCGCGCCCACCTGACAGTGTCGTGTTGGTGGCAGAAGGCGTCGGCTCAAAGTGCTGTGATGAGGCTCGATGTCGATCCATCCGCTCCGATGGTGAATCGTACTGAAGTGCTCGGACGCGTCAAGGCTTCGCTCGCTCCGCTCGCCGCTCCGCGGCCTTGACCCGCCCTCCGCGCTTC
>JACDDJ010000442.1 GCA_013817065.1 Acidobacteriota bacterium | reverse complement strand
CAGACCTGCACTGTCGGAAGTGAACCGCTTCTACCAGCGCACGCTCGCAAATGACCCGGACGAGGCGCTCGATCAGGCGGAGAAGATGCTCGCGGACCGGTCGCTCGTCGACTATTACGACAGCGTGGTCCTGCCGGGGCTGAAGCTCGCCGCCGCCGACGAGGCACGCGGCACGATCAGCCGCCAGCGCGCCACCGAAATGACACGCTCCATACTCGCCGTCATCAGCGACCTCGAAGAGCATGTTGATGCAAAGCAGACGGGAACCTCGAATCTGGAGCGGATCCAAGGGACGGCCACCGGGCTCGTCGCCTGCGTTGCAGGTCGCGGCGCATTTGACGATGTCGTGTCGGCGATGCTGGCGCAGTTGTTGGCCCAGCGAGGTGTCGCGCCGCGTAGAATCCCCCACACATCCGTCTCGCGTGAGATGATCGCGCAGCTGGATTTATCCGCCGTCACAGTCATCACCGTGTCCTATCTGGAGCTGGGAGGAGCGCCGGCCCACCTGCGGTACCTGATCCGCCGACTTCGGCACCGCGCCCCCCACGCGACACTCATCGCTGGCCTGTGGTCCCAGGGCGAGGCGGTGTTAAACGAACCGCAGGCGCAGAAAGCGTTCGGTGGCGATCGGTACGTCGCCTCCCTGCGTGAAGCGCTCGACGCCTCCTTAGCGGCGCTGAGCGATCCATCGGCATCGCAGGACCTGGCCGCTCGGATCAGCTCCGCTGAAACCGCGATCAGTCCAAACACATAGATCCGCGATCCTCACGGTGCGCTCGATCCGATTTCGTGGACATCTTACGATACGATGTCCAGACCGATGGCAGAGACCTTCAAAAGCTGCGTCTGCCGCGCGGTTCGATGACGAGTTCAAAGCACAGGCGGTCCGGCCGGTAGTCGACGAAGGCAAGACCGTCGGAGCGGCCCCGGCGATCTCGATCTGACGGAAGCCGCGCTCCGCGAGTGGGTGAAGCGCGCACGCGCCGATCACTGCCTTGGGGGACGGAGTGGTGGAGCGGCGAGCCGGCCTACCACCTGCCAAACCTGGCCACAGAGACCGAGGCGCTACTCGGATCGTCGACTTCGGCGATCGTGCTTTTGGAACGCTGCGTCGATCCTTCATCTACGCCACCCCGCGACCAGAAGCTCACCGGCGGCTGTTCGCGAGAATGACGGAACGCGCGAACGCGTTGGAACGGGCCGGACGGCCGGATGGGAACGCCGTGTTCGACGCCGCCTACGTGGCCACGATGTTCGCTCAATCCGCCTCTTTCGCGGGCCGGAGGTCCGAACCCTGTGAGGCCACCCCAAGGCTTTGATGGCCGGGGTCAATGAATATGGTCTGGCTACGAAGAGCCTTGCGTTGCGGCCGGATGATCAGGAACTCCAATTTGGCGCGGCCTTCGTTTTGCGGCGCTATACTCACCCACTTCAGCGCCGCATCTCCCCCAGCCAGCTCATCACTGGGATCCAGCTGGTGAAACATCTGGGCCGCCAGTCTGACCTCGATTTTCGCGGCACTCCGGAGAGACTCGATGTTACGCGGCCAGCTGATCAGTGGGTTCCAACTGGCGGTGCTCTCTTGAAAACCACGGCGCTGGCATCATGGTCATTGAGTTGACGCGATTTGCGCGGCAGGTCCTCGGCCAGACTATCCATCTCCCGCGCAAGTCCCCTGCCGGCGAGACCGAGCACGACGCACACCCGTGTTACCAGCATGAGGACGGCCGGGACGCGGCCCAATCATCCCTCCAGCCAGCTCACCGGCGGCGCCCGGATGAACGAGAGCAGGATGGCGAGTGCGATGGGCACGCGCACCGGCCTGCGCCCAACGGAGAGCGGCGATCACCAGCACGCCACCTCCGAACGTGACCCACGGCTTCAGCGAGTTCGCGCGTCGCATTCATGTCACCACGTCGACTCTTAACGTGCAAGGGCCACCGCGAGGTTCATAATTGAACAGCGGCCGACGTCCCGTGTGCGGCATACTTGAGATTAATGCGCGAGCCGGTGATCCTGCGACTAACCAGATCCGCAGCCCGCGCCTGGTGGGACGATGATTGCACCCGCCTCGGCGCGTCGCTTGCCTATTACACGTTGTTTGCGATCGCGCCGGTCCTGCTGGTCGCCACAGCGATTTCCGGCATGGTGTTCGGTGCCGAGACCGTGCGCGGCGAGATTGTAGGCCAGCTTGATCACCTTGTCGGGCGCGAGGGCGCGCTCGCCGTGGAGAGTCTTCTCGAGGGCGCGAGCCAACGTCGCGCCGGCATCGTCGCGACCGTTCTTGGCGGCATGACCTTCATCGTCGCCGCTACCGGCGCCTTCCTTGAGCTGCAGGTGGCGCTGAACACGATCTGGCGGGTGAAGCCCAGACCAAGCGGGCACTTACGAGCGTTCGTGATCGATCGGCTGCGCTCCTTCGGGCTAGTATTGGCGATCGGCTTTCTGCTGCTGGTGTCGCTTTCGGTGACCGCAGCGCTGGCGGTGCTCAACGCTTGGCTCTTCGACCTCTCCCCAGCCAGTTCTTCGCTATGGAAGGCCGCGAGCACGTTAGTGTCGCTGGTGGTGACGACGGGGCTGTTTGCACTGCTGTTCCGTTTCCTGCCCGACGTCCGTCTGCGCTGGCGCGACGTGACGACCGGCGCTGCCGTGACGGCCGTGCTCTTCACCATCGGTCAACAGGTCATTGGCCTCTACCTTGGCCAGAGCAACATCGCCTCGAGCTATGGGGCCGCAGGGTCGATGATGATCCTATTGCTGTGGGTGTACTACTCGTGTCAGATCCTGTTGTTTGGCGCCGAGTTCACCCGCGTCTATGTGCAGCGTCATGGCGCAAAGGCCAAGCCGGAGTCGTTCGCGGTCAAGGATCCTCTCGCGGTGAATCCGAAATCGGCGTTGGCACCTGTATCGAAGAGCTAGGGCAAGACCGCGCCGACCTGACCTACCCGCTTCACGATCAGACGATCACCGCCCGACTGCGGCCGAATCTGCTTCAAGGGCCGGAAGGTGAATTTCAGCCGAGCTATCTCCACGGACATTCTGCACTTTCCGGCGCGAGTTCTCGTCAGCCAGGCGGCAACGGCTGCCCACGGGCAGCCACCCTGATGCCTGAAACGCTCCTGCGCTTATTCACTCGGCTTCGCCTCCAGACGCACGGGCCTGCGCGCTCCCCGTGGTCAGAGCAGCGGTCAGCACTCCATGGTCACGCGGCCGCGACTGACGGGCAGGTCTCGCACGCCGCCGATCGGTTGGCCTCAACGCGTGTCCGGCGCGCGGCGGCCGCGCGTGACGTCAGGTCTGCCGGGACGCCGTCACCTGTGCCGAAGTACATCTCGTCAGGCGTCTGTCCGCGAAACGCCGAATGTGGAAGCACGCGGTTGTGTTCGTCGACGTAGAACGCTACGAGTCGACGGATGGTGGTGACGCTGTCTAGCGAGTGAAGGAAGAGCCATTGATGTTTTAGGGAGCGCCACCACGCTTCGATCATGGAATTCGAGAACTTCAGCTCCGTGATGGCCAGCAGCCGACGCAAGACGCCCGTGTGGATCAATTCGTCGACTTGCGCATTCACGTTTTCCACGCCCGCATCCGCCAGCACGACCGGGGCGGTGTCTGAGGGCGCCGCGGCCCGACTGGCCTCGAGCAGCACGGTCACGCTGTTGACGGGCGCGAACGTGTCGGCGACTCGCCACGCCAAGATGCGTCGCGAGAAGTTGTCGGTCACGGCATGGAGATAGGCGCGGCTCCCGTCGAGCAGGCGGATGACGGTGGTGTCGATGTGCCACATCTCGTTTGCCCGCGTCGTGCGAAGCCCGATCTTCGGTTTCGCCGGATGCACGCGGAGCCTGGGGCGACGCCAGCCGTGCTGGCGTACGAGGCGGTACCAGGTCGAGGGCGAGGCCCAGACCTTGCCAAGCCGTTGAGCGAGGACCGCGAGCGTGCCGGTCGGGACGTGACGATATTCGGGCGAGGTGACCATATCCTCGATCGCCCGGACCTCGGGGCGCGTCAGTCGATAAGGTGATGTGCGGGGACAGGACGACTGATCGTTGAGCGCACATGCGGTCTGCCGGTGCCAGGCATGGAACCGACTCGGTGACACATCCAGGAACCGAAGGACCGCTCGCAACGGCAGGTACTCGCGGGCCCGATCCGCGGCGCGCAGGATCCGCATCTTAGCGCCTCCGTCTGGCAGACGCACTCCTGTGAGGGTAAACCCGGAGGTTCTGAGCAGGGCCAGCGCGAGCCGGAGCAGGGCCCTGAGCTTCTGGACGCGTCGGCGCAGCTTCAGGACCTCCTGTCGCAGCTCCGGCTCAGTGAGGTTCGCCACATCCAGACAGACCACGACCGTCGGCGCCGAAACAAGCCTCCCACGGGCCGTCGAGCGAGGGACGCCGAGGTCCGTGGCGACGGTCACATCCCGGGTGCGTCGAACGAGATCGCGAAGGCGGTGGTCGTAGCGCTGCTGAGGGCGGGCCGTGGTCGGCATGGACACGATCCTTGACCGGTTCCTCTCGCCGCCCAACTCCTCGAGACCGATCGGGAGCCAGAGCCGACGTGACGACAACTCGCGCGGGAAAGTGCAGAATGTCCGTGGGGACAGCTCGGCGGCCGGTCAATGGGAATCGGTGTAAGCGTCATGGACGTGGCGATCTTCCCTTCCGGGTCCTTCAGGCGGACGCCCGACGGGATGTGTACCTC